>DATLJG010000158.1:0-6165 GCA_035538995.1 Hyphomicrobium sp.
GGGCTTTCCATTGTGCAGCGACTTCGGTCGATGAAGGTGACATCGGCCATCCTGTTCCTGACCGCCGTCGGTGGAATCGAAGACCGGATTGAGGGATTCGAGAACGGGGCCGACGACTACCTCGTCAAACCCTTTGCCCTCGGGGAGCTTGTCGCGCGCGTATCGGCTCTTGGGCGGCGACCGCCGACATCGTACGAGGAATTTTTATTCAAGATTGCCGACCTTGAAGTCAATTTGATCAAACGGGAAGTCAAACGGGCGGGCGAGATTATCCATTTGCAGCCACGCGAATTTCGTATGCTTGAGATCCTGTTGCGGAATGGCGGCCGCGTCGTCACACGATCGATGCTCCTTGAGCAAGTCTGGGACTTGGAGTTGGATCCCAAAACCTCCATCGTTCAAACGAACGTCAGCCGGTTGCGGCTGAAAATCGATCGCCCGGGAGATATACCTCTGATACGTACGATAAGAGGGCTTGGCTATCGCATCGATGATAAAGACTAGGCTGACACGGCGCACGGCGTTTCGCCTGGCGGCACTTGTCGCGGCGATCATTTCGCTGACGAACCTCGTCATATTTTCGGTGCTGTTCTTCGTCATCGACGATCAGCTTAACGGAAATCTTAAAGCTCATGTCGATGAAGTCCGCAGAACGTTGGCGGATGTTGAAGTCAGCGGCGGCTTCGGCGGACTGGCAGCGATGGTCAATCGCCATGCGCAGGTGGCACAGTCGAACGAAGACATTTACCTCCTGACCGATAGCGCGGATCGATATGTCGCCGGCAACATCAGGGTGATCCCCCGGTTCGATGGCTGGAAAACAATCCCATGGAGCGAGTTGCCGCTGATTGGAGCATGGAAGGCTCCACGCGCAAGCACCGCAGTGGTCGGACGATGGACGTCGATAAAGAATGGCCATCTCTTCGTCGGGGACGGCAACGGAGATATCAACGACGCGCAGCGCGTCCTTCTCAAAGGGCTTTTATGGGGAATTGGGTTGTCGATACTTTCGGCAATTATCGGCGGCTATATCCTCGGCATGAAGGCCCAAAAGCGCATCGCCAAGATGGAAGGCGTTCTTGGCGCCGTTGCATCCGGGCAATTGCAGGCCCGCATTCCTCGCAGCCGGTCGGGCGACGATCTTGATCATGTTGCCGCCATGATCAATGCCACGTTCGATCGGCTCCAAGCGCTCGTCGGCAATTTGCGGCAGGTCTCCACCGACATTGCGCATGACCTTCGGACTCCCATCGCCCGTATGCGGCAGAAGCTCGAAATCGTTCAAACAAGCCCTCCGGATCTGGCGATGTATCAATCATCTGTCGACGAAGCGTTGCTGGAAATCGACGGGATTTCCGAAACATTCGATGCGTTGCTCAGAATTTCCGAAATCGAAGCGGGGGCGCGGAAGAGCAAATTCGTAGACGTCGAATTGAACAGCTTGCTCATCAATATCGTTGACGCTCTGGAAGCTGTCGCAGAGGAACAAGGCCAGCACTTGATCGGATCGATCGGCGACACCCCGATTGCCGTCCATGGCGATCGAAAACTTTTGAATCAGCTCTTCATCAATCTGATCGAGAACGCGATCCTGCATTGTCCTTCGGGTGCGCAGATTTTCGTTGAACTGACCGAGGACGGCGGGCGTCCGAATGTGAAAGTCCGAGACACCGGCGTCGGGATACCTGCCGAAGAACGCGAAAAGGTTTTCAGACGGCTTTATCGCTTGGAGAAGAGCCGCTCGACCAAGGGGAGCGGTCTTGGCTTGAGCCTGGTGTCGGCGATCGCGGAACTTCATGGCGCCCGGGTCACGCTCGCCGACAACAATCCGGGCCTCGTCGTCGACGTGTCGTTTCCTCCTCATCCCCGCGTTGCAAATTCGTGAAGCCGCTTCAACGCTCCGCCGCCGATTTCAGTTTGAAAGTCTGATGGAGCGGGACGCGGTCCTCGTCGAGTCGAAGGCGAGCTGAGTGAGCGCAGCCGTCAACGCCATCAGAACGCCCGCAAACACGACGTCGGAAAGAAACGCCGCGCCCTGGGCCATACCGACAAATCCCGCAGCACCGCCAAGACTCAAGCCAAGCGCTATCAACGTTCGCGCCCATGTTCCGAACATCAGGGCGGCGGCAAAGAAAATAATGAATATCGAAGATGCGTCTCCCGAGACGAACGAACAGCGGGTCTTACATTGATCGGAGGGGCGTATCGGCGAGCTGAATGTTTTGGCACCGCCAAACTCAACAACATCGTTCGGGCGTGCGCGGCCCCAATGATCTTGCAAACCCGCACCGACGATCCCTGGTCCAACGCTCAAGCAAATTGCCAGAAACAGCCATTTGTAAAATGGAAGCGTGAGCCAACCTCGACGCGATATGGAAGCGATGATCACGCCGACGGCGGCCATGAGGCATGTCAGTACAAACGCTGCATGGAAAAAATCGCGCGCTACGCTCAGAGCGTTCGAGTGGCTGCCGACGAAGGCATGGTTGCCCGTATAGAGAAGCCGAGATGCCCAAAGATCAAGTCCGGGAAACAGCCAGAAGAGTGCCACCGCGTCGGCCAGAGCAGGAAGCGCGACAGCGATCATGCTGCCTGCTGTTATCCCCAGCGCGGCCTCAACCTGGTGGCTCGTGCTCGGCCGATCGCCAACATCCCCGTCCAGCATCACGAACCCGCTCCGACTCCCGTAAGCCGAGGGTCGACGGCGGATATGTTAGAGGCGTGTCTAAATCACTACAGAACTGTAAAGGTCGGGCGCACTTGAATCGGCAGTGGTTCGGACCGCTGGCTTTGTCAGTAGCAGTCGCGTCACACTGTCAAAGACTGTCATCTGTTCAATATCCGATGCGATCGAAGTGCACCGCTTGAACTGCGGTGTTTTCTTCCGTTGCTTGGACGGAGTTACAGGACTGTAGAGAAAGCGACACGGTCCAGTCATCAACAATTGGGACGTTGCCGCCGGGATCCGAAAGGTGGGCCGGTGTCAATAATTTCGCAAAACGCCGGCTATGCCGGTGCTCACACGGTTGTCGCGCACCGTGAAATCGAGCGTCGCGCCAATTGGCATAGCGACAGCGTCATCGCCGCTCCCCGCCTGACCGTGATCGTCCCAACGTACTGCGAGGCCGAGAACATCGATCCGATGATCGCGGCGCTCGATAACGCCCTTGCCGGTATCCGGTGGGAAGTCATCTTTGTCGATGATGATAGTCCCGACGGAACCGCAAATCTGGTGCGGCAGAGAGGCGAACACGACAGCCGCGTGCGCGCTGTTCGCCGCATCGGACGGCGCGGTCTTGCCGGAGCTGTGATCGAAGGCATGCTGGCATCGGCTGGCAACGTTGTCGCTGTTATCGACGGCGATCTACAGCACGATGAACTGCTCTTGCCGGACATGCTCGCCGAAATCGACGGCGGGGCCGATCTTGTCATTGCTTCGCGATACACCGGCGCCGGTAATGCCAGCAGCGGCTTCTCCAAAGTCCGACAGCAATCGAGTGTGCTCGCCACGCGACTGACGAACATGCTGTTCAAGACCAACGTCAGCGACCCGATGAGCGGCTTCTTCATGATCCGCCGCGAGATCATCGAGGACATCGCCCCGAGGCTTTCAACCGGCGGCTTCAAATTATTGCTCGATATTCTGGCTTCGTCACCGAAGCTCAAAATATCGGAATTGCCTTACATGTTCAGACCTCGGCGGCTCGGCGCCTCGAAGCTCGACGGGCTCGTTGTCGCCGATTTCGCCGGACTGCTGCTCGCCAAGTTTACGGGAAATCGTGTTTCGCCGCGCTTCTTTCTGTTTGCGCTGGTCGGTGCGTCCGGCCTGTTTGTCCACTTGGCGGTGTTGCGGAGTATCGTCGTACTGCCGACCGTCCCCTTCTATGTCGCGCAGCTGCTGGCGGCGCTGGTAGCAATGACGACCAACTTTTTCCTCAACAATGCGCTGACGTTCCGCGACAGGCGCTTGACCGGATTGAACGCGCTGAAGGGCCTCTGCGTCTTCTATTTGGTTTGCGGCATCGGCACGCTCGCCAACGTCGGGATCGCCGAACTCATTTATCTACGCGACGCCAGCTGGTGGCTTGCGGGCATCGCAGGCGCAGTGATGGCAGCGACATTCAATTACTCGGCGAGCGCGATGCTGACATGGCGGAAGTAACGGTGGAAATAGCAGCTCGCTCCAGATTCGATGTCGCGCACGGTGCTTCAAAGCTCGGCATAAGGTCGTTGCTGTCGCGCGGGCAGCGCCTGGCGGCAATGGCCGGCGGCGCGATATCGATGCGAACGGCAACGCGCTTTGCGGCCGTCGTGGCCATTGGGGTTTGCGCCAACACTGCTGTGTCTCATGCTCTGATCGCACTGGGTTCGGACGCGCTTGCAGCTCAGATTTCGAGCCTGCTTGGCGCGATGATTGTGAGCTACGCACTTAACTCCAGATGGACGTTCTCGGATTATTCGGCGCGATCCCTCGAGACGGAGTGGCACATTTTTGGCCGCTTCTTCGCCATAGGTCTTATGGCCTTTTTTCTGTATGCCGGCATTCACCAACTCGCATCGGACGTTTGGAAGTGGCCGCAGGCGGCGGCGGAATTTCTCGGCATCTCGGCTGGCGCGCTTGTCGGCTATGTGGGCAGCGCATTCTATGTCTTTCCGCTAATCGGACAGCGAACGTCGAGCAGCATCCGACGGCGCCTCGCTGCGGTTGGCGTGGCTCTCTACGCAATTCTCCTGCGGCTCGTCTTCATGCGTACGGTGAATCTCATTCCCGAGGAGGCCTACTACTGGAACTACGCGCAACATCTCGATTTTGGCTATCTCGATCACCCGCCAATGGTTGCATGGCTTATCTGGCTGTCAACGCATATTCTCGGCGGAAGTGAATTCGCTCTTCGTGCGGGCGCACTGCTGATGTGGTGTTTCACGGTCGCGTTTTGCTTCCAGCTCACGCGCAACCTCTACGGAAAGACCGCAGCATTTGTCTCCGCGCTCTTGCTCTCATCATTACCGTATTATGTTGTGTCCGGCTTTTTGATCATGCCGGATGCCCCGCTCATGGCGGCCTGGGCGGGTGTTCTGTTCTTCCTTGAACGTGTGTTTTTCGGCGGAAACCGAAGGGCCTGGATCGGCGTCGGCATCTGCATGGGATTGGGCTTGATTTCGAAGTACTCGATCGTACTTCTTGGCCCAGCGATCCTCCTATTCATGCTGCTCGATCCGAGGTCGCGTGATTGGTTTCGGCGCCCCTGGCCTTATGCCGGTGCGGTATTGGCGCTCGCCATCTTTTCACCTGTGATTGTCTGGAATGCAGAGCATGGCTGGGTTTCGTTCCTCTTCCAGAGCGCGCGGCGCGTCGAGGAACCGTTTCGATTCTCGCTCCACCTCCTGCTTCTTTCGATCGTCGCTATTCTGACTCCCGTGGGCGTGATCTCGGCTGCACAGGTCTTGCTTCCGGAAGGGACATCGTCACTGCGCCGGCTCTTTACGACCGGCGATCGCCGATGGCTATTCGCGGCGATTTTCACTGCGACCCCGTTGTCCGTCTTCATCGCATTCAGTTTGTTTCACGACGTCAAATTGAATTGGACGGGCCCGATCTGGCTGGCCGTGTTGCCGGCGATGGCGGCGCTGATCAGCACGGCGAAAAGGCATAACGGCGCGACCGGCAGATTTAACCTGCGACAGGCCTGGTCCATCACGATCGTAACTTCGTTGCTGCTTTGCGGAGGCGCATTTTATTTCATCGTCATCGGTCTGCCGGGCCACCCGCTGAAGTCCAGTCTTCAGCTGCGCGATTTGCCGATCTCGTGGCGGGACTTGGGAGAACAGGCATTCGAAATCGAAAAGCAAGTCCGCGACCAATTCGATGAAGATCCACTCCTTGTCGGCATGGACCGTTATTTCATGGCCAGTGAACTCGCCTATTACGACGGGGACCACGACGGTGCTAACGAGACGGCGGGACGTGGCCTCTTTGGGTCCGAGGGCCTGATGTACAATTACTGGTTTCCCGCCGACAAACAGAACGGGCGCGACATGATCCTGTTCGGGTTTGAGCGGCACCAACTCGACTCTGCGAATTTGGCGAGCCACTTTGAGGCTCTCGGCCCAATCAATACCGCGACGATCAATAAAAATGGTGTTGAGGTCGGTGCGTTCTACTAT
>DATLJG010000159.1:0-2140 GCA_035538995.1 Hyphomicrobium sp.
TTGCGTCCGCCATGCGTAAAAATTTCCCACCGCGGCGGCTCGCCGTCTCCCGAAACGCGCTTCGCGTCGATCGCGACGACGATGCACTGCGCGCCGAATTTCTCGCTCGCCTCTTTGACGAAAGCCCGGTTGGTCACCGCCGCCGTATTGATCGAAACTTTGTCCGCGCCGGCTTCAAGCAGCTTGCGAATGTCATCGATGGTCCGCACGCCACCGCCGACCGTCAACGGCATGAAGCAGCGATTGGCCGTCCGCTCGACGACGCTGAAGATCGTGTCGCGGTTCTCGTGGCTGGCCGTGATATCGAGAAAGCAGAGTTCGTCGGCGCCGGCCGCATCATATGCCGCAGCCGCTTCGACCGGATCGCCCGCATCGATGAGATCGACGAAGTTGACACCCTTGACGACGCGGCCGTCTTTCACGTCAAGACATGGAATGATGCGAATTTTCAGCATTTGAATGGCGTCATTTTCACTAAAAGATTTGTGCGATTTCGGCTATCATCATGTCGGGGCGCCACCGGCGCGTAAACCAAGTCTGCGCGGAACGCTTTACGGCAGGCCGCGTTTAGGAGTTTTGCACTCTTGCGTAAACTCTAGAGTTGCTCTTGCACAAGGAATCTCTTTCGATGGCCGACGAATTTGCACCGTTGAACCTTCGCGCTCGCCTATCCGCATTGCAAGACCGGATCGCCCAGGCACGCACGCAACTTGAGACCCACGGTGCAATGGATGAGCACGCCGACGCACTGACGCAGTTCGTCGAACAGCACGATGCGATCCGCGGCTCGCTCGACAACGAGGCGACGATCACTGAACTCCAGCACGGCAAGGCGTCGGCTCAAACCGATACGCTTGAAAAAGAGCTCAACCGCTGGCTGGAAAAGATCGAGCACAAGTTCAACGATCCGACCGTGCGCCGCCCGAACATCTCTGTCTGAGCAGCGGCTGAAGCGACGTCATTCACCGCGTTCTCTGAGCGCGGCGAATTTGATGTCGGGGAACTTCTCACCTTTATACTTCAGCATCCAGGCGCTCTCCGCCAGGAACACCAGCGCGCCGTCGCGGTCGGTTGCGATTTCCCCGCGATGCGCATCGACGAATTTCTGCAATTTTGCCGGATCGTCCGCTGAAATCCACCGCGCCAGTTCGAACGGCGATTGCTCCAGCGTCACCGGCACGCTGTACTCGTTGGCGACGCGCGATTGCAGAACCTCGAACTGCAGTTGCCCGACGACGCCGAGAATTTGCCGTCCGCCCGCGACCGGCGTGAACACCTGCACGATACCTTCTTCCGCGAGATCGTCGAGCGCCCGGTTGAGCTGCTTGGCTTTCATCGCATCGGAAATCACGACGCGGCGCAAAAGCTCCGGCGCGAAGTTCGGAATGCCGGTGAATTTCAAACTCTCTTTTTCGGTCAGCGTATCGCCGACGCGCAGCGTGCCGTGGTTTGGAACACCGATGATGTCGCCGGCATAGGCTTCATCTGCAGTCTCGCGGCCCTGCCCGAAGAAGAACGTCGGCGACGAAACCGTCATCGGTTTGTTGTCGCGAACGTGCAGCAGCTTCATGCCGCGCCGGAACTTGCCCGAGCACAGACGCACGAACGCCACGCGGTCGCGATGGTTCGGGTCCATGTTCGCCTGCACCTTGAAGACGAACCCTGTCACTTGATCTTCGCCCGGCTGCACGGTGCGTTGCGTCGCCTTGCGCGGCAGCGGCCCCGGAGCCCATTGCCCCAGCGCATCGAGCAGCATTTCGACGCCGAAATTCTTCAACGCGCTGCCGAAGAACACCGGCGACAGATGCCCTTCGCGAAACGCTTCGAGATCGAATTGCGGAAGCGCGCCTTGCGCCAGCTCGACACCCTCAAGCACGCGATCGGCGATCCGCTCATCGACGCCGGGGATCTTGCGAATGTCGGCAAGCTCCGCCAACGGCTCGGAGCGGCCGTATGGCGCGCCGCGCTCTGCGCTCTCGGGCAGCAGAATGCGATTGCTCATCAAATCAAGCACGCCGCGAAAATCGGAACCCATGCCGACCGGCCATGCCATCGGCACGAGATCGAGCGCCAGATCGGCCGCGATCTGATCGATCAACGTCAACGGATCTTCGGCCTCGCGGTCGATTTTGTTGATGAA
>DATLJG010000160.1:0-15709 GCA_035538995.1 Hyphomicrobium sp.
ATATACTGTTCGGTCGAATCTTGGTTGGCGTTGCTGCCGCCAAGGCTGCAGATCGCGAGGACGACCGCGAGGATGCCGATATAAACGCCGACGAGGCGATCGCGGCTTTTGGAATTTTCCCGATCGGCGTCGCGTGCCAACTCTTCCCAAGCCATGCGTTCCCCCCGAGTTGACGCGAGCTACATGATCCGGTCTTCGGGCGGGGCCGCAAGAGAGCGGGCCGGCAGAAGATCCTTGCGGTCGATGGCATGGCCGTCGGCGCCGAGCCGGTACAGGATCGGAGCGCCGGTCGCCAGTTCGCGCTCCAGAATTTCGTCCTTGTTCAGGCCCTCGAGGATCATCACCAGCGAGCGCAGCGAATTGCCGTGGGCGGTGATGATGACGTTCTTGCTCTGCGTGATTTGTGGCCAGATCGCCTTGTCGTAGTAGGGCCGCACGCGGGCGAGCGTATCTTTCAGGCTTTCGCCGCCGGGCGGGGGAACATCGTAGGAGCGCCGCCAAAGCTGAACCTGCGATTCTCCCCATTTCTTGCGGGCTTCGTCCTTGTTGAGGCCGGACAGCTCGCCGTAATCGCGTTCGTTCAGGGCGGCATCGCGGATGATCGGAACGTCGGGCTGGTTGAGCTCGGACAGGATGATGTCGAGCGTGTGCTGAGCCCGTTTCAGATTGCTGGTGAACGCGATGTCGAACTTGACGCGATGATCGCGGATCATTCGCCCGGCGACGCGCGCTTCGATCACACCTTTCTCGGTCAGGTCCGGATTGCGCCAACCCGTGAACAGGTTGAGCCGGTTCCATTCGCTCTCACCGTGGCGGACGAGCACGAGAATGTTGTCTGTCAGAGCGTCTGTCATGTCCTCGTCAATGCGTTGCCGGCGATACTATTCTCAACTGTCAGGAAATTCCGAGCACATCGGTCATGGCATAAAGGCCCGGCGCCCGGCCTTTGGTCCAAATCGCGGCTTTCACCGCGCCCCGAGCGAAAATGCCGCGATCCGTGGCGCGGTGGGTCAGCTCGATCCGTTCGCCTTCTCCCGCGAAAATGACCGTGTGATCACCGACGACGGTGCCGCCGCGGAGCGTCGCGAAGCCGATGTCTCCGGCCCGGCGGGGCCCCGTATGTCCGTCGCGAACGCGGACCGAATGATCGTCAAGCGCGATGTCGCGGCCCGTTGCAGCTGCTTCTCCCAACATCAATGCCGTGCCCGAGGGCGCATCGATCTTCATGCGATGATGCATTTCAACAATTTCAATGTCGAAGTCGTTCCCGAGCGCGGCGGCGACCTTCTGGGTGATCGCGGCAAGGAGATTGACGCCGAGGCTCATGTTGCCGGCCTTGACGATGGCGATTTTGGCGGCGGCCTCGGCGATCGCATCTTCGGCGGATTTGTCGAAACCTGTCGTTCCGATGATGTGCGCCGTACCCGATTGCGCCGCGAGGCGGGCAAATGCGACGGTCGCCTTCGGGACGGTGAAATCGACGATGGCATCGGCGGCGGCGATGACGGCGGCGGCATTGCTCGAAACGGAAATGCCGAGCGGCTCAAGACCGGCGAGTTCGCCGATGTCCTTGCCGAGCACTGGCGAGCCGACGGCTTCCGTGGCGCCGCTGACCTCACAACCGGGCGCGGCCGCGATCGCGGAGATTAGCTGGCGGCCCATGCGGCCTGCCGCGCCCATGACAGCGATCTTCATCTCATCTCCCAGCAGGTTCGAGGACTAGCAACCGGCGCGGCCGATATAGCAACGACACCCTGGGAGCGGAAGTGGCGAGCGCCAAGGAATCCCCTTATGGCCGATTTCGATGGTCAACGCGCGGCGCAATCGGCCGCTCAACCCGCATTTGCGCGTTGCATGGCTTCGATGATCATGGCCTTGGCCAGATCGGCATGGCCCCATTGCTTGATCTTCACCCATTTCCCGGGTTCGAGATCCTTATAATGGCTGAAGAAGTGTTCGATCTGATCGACCGAGATCTGGGGCAGGTCGGTGTATGTTTTTACGCCATCGTAGCGCTTGGTCAGCCTGGTCGAGGGTACGGCAATGATTTTTTCGTCGCCGCCGCCGTCATCTTCCATCACCAGCACGCCGACTGGGCGGCAATTGATGATCGCGCCGGGCGCGATGGCGCGCGTGTTGCAGACGAGAACATCGATCGGATCGCCGTCTCGCGACAGCGTATGGGGTACGAAGCCGTAGTTTCCGGGATAACGCATCGGCGTGTAGAGGAAGCGATCGACGACCAGAGCGCCGGACGCCTTGTCCATCTCGTATTTGATCGGTTCGCCGCCGACGGGCACCTCGATCACGACGTTGATGTCTTCGGGCGGATTATGGCCGATTTTGATTGCGTCGAGACGCATGGACAACCTCTGAAGTCTGCGGATTCTTTCGACGACACTTGCCGCGAAACGGCGCTTCGCACAACGCGGCTTAGGTCGCAGGAACCGCGACATGTTTCACGATGGAGGGCTCAGCATGACGCGAAGACGCGCGTCACCATTCGTAGCCGATGCGGGCATTAACCGATTTGCCGAAGCGGATGCAGGATCGCCGTGCCGGGCGTCCGCCGCAACGGATGTAGAAGGCTCGCGCTTGTTCGTTTTCGGCGAGCGCCCAGACGATCAGGCGCTCCAGACCCAGGTTATCGAGCGTGGCGCGGCAGGCTTCGAAGAGATGTTCGCCGATGCCGATGCCTTGATACACCGGTGACAGGTAAAGCTCGTAGATCTCGCCGGTATCGCGGCGACCGCCCCGGGCTTTGCCGCAGGTTGCGTAGCCGGCGATATGTTCCCCATGCAGAACGACGAGGAGATTGTGCTCGGCGGCAATGGCCCGCCGCCACCAGGTGGTGTCGCGACGCTGAATTTCGTGGTCGAGGTGCTGCCCGGGGAGGATGCCCGTGTACGCAAGACGCCAGGATTCACGAAAGATTCGGGCCAATGCGGGCGCATCGCTGGGACGCGCATTGCGGATCGAGACTTCGAGACGCTGGTTCAACATGAGACCAATGTAGCGCGAAGCGCGGCAAAGCGCACGCCTCTCTCGGTGCTCAACGCAAATAAAAAAACGCGAGACTTTCGCCTCGCGTTTTTCGCCGCTTATGGAAGTGCCCCACTCAATGAACCTGCCGCGGCAACGGCATGTTCACGTCAGCTGGCGTTCTTGAACTGCTCGAACGACTTCGTCGTTGCTGCGCCGAAGGTCTCAAGCGCTTGCTTGGTGACCTTGTTGGAAAGCTCGAAGAGCTCTTTCGACTGCGAGCCGGCAACGGCGAACTGCTGCTGCCAATAGTTGGCCTGCAGACGGGCGATTTCCGGGAAGGTACGCGCGCGGGCCATAGCCTGGGCCGCTTCGAACGCTGCTTCCGTGTTCGCGAAGGTGTTGGAGACGATCTTTTCGCCGATCGACTTGGCGCCGGCCTGCGTGGTCAGCAAGATCTCTTCAGCGACCTTGGCGTTGTCTTTCGCGAGGGCGGTAAACTTGTGATAGGCGTCGCGCGATTTTGCGATCGCGTCCTCGGCAAACGCCGAAATGTTCTCAGGCACTTTGGCATCCTTGCCAGCGCTGAACATCTCTTGGGCCTGTCGGGTGAAGTCTTGGACTTGGCGGGTGAAAGGGTCGTTCATGGGGGGACACTCCTGAGCTCTCTGAAAAAGTGAAACGTGCTCTCAAAATCTGGTTCGTAGTCGTCAGTCTGTGTGAGAGCTATATAAGCTCGACTTTTGTGCAGCGCAACATAATTTTTTGCGGTGCTTTTCAAAATGTAGCTTCCAGCCGAGTGAAAGCGCGGCCTCATGTCTCGGTGCAGATACTACGTCAACCCTAACGGGCAGGCAAATACCTATCCAGTCGTTCGCATGTGCGAGATTGATTCCGGCTTTTAAGGTTCCTGAGGAAGCGTTGGAAATACCTCGCGATAACCGAGCGCGTTCGAGTCGAACATAATGTCGCGACGGGTCAGCGGACGGGCCAGTGCCAAGCCCTCCATCGTCCGGCAGCGGGATAAAGCGACGTAGGTCTGGCCATGTACGAAAGTCCCAGAGCCGAGGTCGATGTAGACCTTATCGAGGGTCAAACCCTGGGCTTTGTGGATCGTCAGCGCCCAGGCGAGACGCAATGGGAATTGCTGGAAGGTGCCGGCAACGGTCTCGACGATTTTCTCCTGCGTTTGATCGAAGGCGTAGCGACGATGCTCCCAGGCGACCGGTTCGACTTCGTGCTCGCGGCCGTTGATCTCGACAAAAACCTGTTTGTCGGTCAGCCGTGAAATGCGGGCGATGGTGCCGTTGACCCAGCGCTTGTCTGGATCGTTCCGCAGCATCATCACCTTGGCGCCGGATTTTAGTTCAAGGGCGGGATCGGCTGGTTCGATGTTGGCGTTGAAGTCGCCCGAGATCGTCGCGTTGAAGCGGATGGCGCGCTCTGGAAGCGAGTCGAGATAGCGTGTGTTGATGCGTTTGGCGGCGGCGTTGGTCGTCGTCAGAATGACGTAGGGTTCGCCTTCGGACAGCGTCCGTATCGGACGAACGCAGGTGTTGATGAATTCGAGATCGGCATCGGTGACGTCGCCGTCGCGAACAGCATTCAGAACGCGGATCAAGTCGCTGTCCGTTTGCCGGAAGACTTGCTCGAGTTCCAGCAGCGACGTGCCGTTGCCTTCGCGAAGCGCGTCGATGACGAAGAAGAACGGGCCGCCGTGTGTATCGACGAGATGGGCCAGAACTTCACGTTCCTGCACCACCGGCGGCAGCTGATGAAGGTCGGCGAAGAGGAGAACGCGCGCGCCTCCGAACGGTTCGCGCGGGCGGCCACGGTTAACGCGCATCGCGCGGTCGATGGCCCACATCAAATCCGACCGCACCATCGAAGCCTCGTCGATGACGAGATAATCGAGCTTGCGCATGACGCGGCCGTTTCGGCTTCGCTTGATATCGCTCTCTTGAATGAGGCGTGGCGGAAAGCCGAAGAAGGAATGAATCGTCTGGCCACCGATGTTGATCGCGGCAAGCCCGGTTGGCGCCAGCACAACCATGCGATCGGCGTAGGCGTCGCGAAGAGCCCGGAGCAACGTCGACTTTCCGGTCCCGGCGCGGCCGGTGACGAAAAGATTGCCGCCGGGCTGTTCGAGAAAGCGCGCGGCACGCTCGAAAGCGGATGTCGGAGTCACGCCCTTTGGCCAAATCACGGCGTTGTCCGCTCCCCGCGTCGATCACTACGGCCCCACAAACCAAACGAGATGGCGCAAGTCAATCAACGCCAAAAAACGCACGGAATCGCAGAGGGATTCCGTGCGTTTTGTGTTGCAGGTAAAGCGAAACGCTTAGTCGGCGGTGATGCTGCGCAGCTTGAAGTCTTTATCGAACTTCAGATCGTAGTTGGCGCCGTCTTTGCACTTTGCGTCATCGACTTCATAGACGCCGGTCGCCTCGACTTCCTTTTCCCATTTGCCGCCTTCGCAGCCCCAGGCGGACGCGGCTGCGGTGGCTTTCGTTTGTTCGTCGGCTGAAAGTGGAGCGTCGGCAAACGCCGGAAGCGACAGTGCAAATACAGCGCAGGCTGCGAGTGCGAAGCGTTTCATTGGAATCTCCTCTGATGGGCTGGGGTACCGCCTTCAGATGGTGTTCCAATGATTTGCTTCAACTCAGGAAATAGTCTCACGGCAATTTAATCAGAATGCCAACGAGTTATGCCGCACCGCTGGCGCGTTCGGCTTCGCTCTTGCGGCTCTGGCGTTTGCGCTCGTTCGGGTCGAGCCAACGCTTGCGCAGGCGGATCGATTTCGGCGTCACTTCGACCAGCTCTTCGTCGGTGATGTAGCTCATTGCTTTTTCGAGCGTCAGCCGCATCGGCGGCGTCAGCAACACCGCCTCGTCCTTGCCCGAGGCGCGGACGTTGGTCAGCTTCTTGCCCTTCACGACGTTGACTTCGAGATCGTTGTCGCGCGTGTGCTCGCCGACGATCATGCCTTCGTAAACGCGATCCTGCGGATTGACCATGAACGGTCCGCGATCCTGAAGGTTGAAGATAGCGTAGGCCACGGCTTCGCCGGTGCTGTTGGAGATCAGCACGCCGGTGCGCCGTCCCGCGATTTCGCCCTTGAACGGTTTGTAGTCGTGGAACAGCTTGTTCATGATGCCGGTGCCGCGCGTGTCCGACAAAAGCTCCGACTGATAGCCGAGCAGACCGCGCGTCGGCACGTGAAAGACCATGCGCGTCCGGCCACCGCCCGAGGGACGCATTTCGAGCAGGTCGCCTTTGCGTTCCGACAGTTTCTGGACGACGACGCCGGTGAAATTGTCGTCGACGTCGACGATGACTTCTTCGATCGGCTCCGTCCGCTGCCCGGTTTCGGCATCGGTCTCCAGCACGACTTTCGGCCGCGAGACGGTCAGCTCGAAGCCTTCGCGGCGCATGTTCTCAATCAGAATGGCCAGCTGCAACTCGCCGCGTCCGGACACGATGAAGCTGTCCTTGTCGTCGTTTTCCTGAACGCGGATGGCGATATTGCGCTCGGCTTCCTTGAGCAGGCGATCGCGGATGACGCGGCTTTGAACCTTGTCGCCTTCCTGACCGGCGAAGGGTCCGTCGTTGATGCGGAACGTCATCGACAGGGTCGGCGGATCGACAGGCTGGGCGGGCAACGGTTCTTCGACCGAGGGGTCGGCCAGCGTATCGGCGACGTTGGCTTCGCTCATGCCGGCCAGCGCAATGATGTCGCCGGCGCCCGCGGATTCGACCGGCGTGCGTTCGAGGCCGTGAAACGCCAAGACTTTCTGGACGCGGAATTGCTCGATGACCTTGCCGTCGCGATCAATCGCCTTCAGAGGCTGGTTCGGTTTGACGGTTCCCGAGGTGACGCGGCCGGTCAAAATGCGGCCCAGGAACGGATCGGCGTCAAGCGTCGTCGCCAACATGCGGAACGGGCCATCGTCGACGGCGGGCGGCGGTACGTGCTCAAGGATCAGATCGAACATCGGCGCCAGATTTTCCTGCGGCCCGGCGGGATCGCGGGCCATCCAGCCGCTCCGGCCTGAGCCGTAGAGCACCGGGAAATCGAGCTGCTCGTCGGTTGCGTCGAGGTTGGCGAAAAGGTCGAAGACTTCGTTGAGAACCTCGACGTGGCGTTCGTCGGGGCGGTCGATCTTGTTGATGGCGACGATCGGGCGAAGGCCGCGCTTCAGGGCTTTCGAGACGACGAATTTCGTCTGCGGCAACGGGCCTTCCGAAGCATCGACGAGCACGATGACGCCATCGACCATATTGAGGATGCGCTCGACTTCGCCGCCGAAGTCGGCGTGACCGGGCGTATCGACGATGTTGATGTGCGTGCCCTTCCACTCGACGCTGGTGCATTTCGCCAGGATCGTGATGCCGCGTTCGCGTTCGATGTCGTTGGAATCCATCGCGCGCTCCGCCACCTTCTGGTTTTCGCGGAAGGAGCCGGACTGCTTCAGAAGCTCGTCGACGAGTGTCGTTTTGCCATGATCGACGTGCGCGATAATCGCGATATTGCGAAGGGCCATTTGGAACCTGGTTGTGGTGTTGGAAGCGCTGGGCGCCGCCGGCCGCGACGCAATATCGCTCGCACCTAGCATGATCGGGCGCTGGAGGGCTAGGGCACCGTGGTTTCGGCCGGGTGCGGCTTAACCGTCGGCCCGTCAATCCTCGGTTTTTGCCGGGATAGTGGCGCCGGCGTCGGGATTCCGTTCCTCGAGCTCCCGGAGCGTCGTCAGGAGGGACTCGACGTCCGGCCTCGGGGCCGGTTCGCGCTCAAGACGGCGGCGCTGGTAATCCTGCATGACGCGCGCCGCCACGGTTGCACCGGGGATCTTGCGGCGGCGGGCACTGGAAATCAGCAGCGGGCTCTGCGGTTCTTCGAGATCGAGTTCTTCCAAGAACGTTTCGCGGAGCGCGAAGAAGGACTGCAGGATTGCATCTCGAACCAAGGCCTTTTGCTCGATCGTTGCATCCGGCATGATCCGTGGATCGAGCGTCTGCAGGGCGCGGCGCATGTCGTGCAGCGGCGCGTAGGGGTAGAGGCCGATCAGGCTGTCGGTTTCGCCAGCATTGCGATAAACAATGCGCATCGTGTCGATCGTCTCGCTGATTTTATAGAAGGCCGCGAGATAATCGTCGGTTGCGAGATATGGCTTCTCGCACGTCGATAGCAGCATCGATTTGGTGCGCACGATATTGCGCCATTCCTCTTCCAAGCCTTGGACGAATTTCGAGCGTTTCTGGAAAATGTTCGAGATATAGGCGACGCCGCCGGTCGCGATCAGCAGCGACATGTCACGCATGAAATCGTAGATCTTGTTGGCTGTCGCAATGACGAAGGGCGGCATCCCGGGGATGTCATCGGCGAACTTCGAGGCCAGCAGAAGCAGCAGGACGATTGTCAGCAGCCAATAGAGCCGGGCGAGCGTGCTGTTGACGGAAACGCGGGTCATCGGGTCAGCCGTTCGGAGATTGACGTCATCGGGTTTGAACTATGGGAGAGTTTTCAGGACGTTCGTGGCCGGACCGCGACGGAGCAGGGCCTTCTGGCCAGTGAGGCCGGTCGAGATATGGCCGGAGGGAGCTGTTTTGGCAAATCCTTAGCGCAGGCGCGCGGCGCCGGGCGCAGGGTGTGTCCGGCCTAAAGTTCCTGGGCTTCCGCCGGCTGTTTCAGGATGCTCCAATTCATGATTGCGATCTGTGCGCCGATCAGCAGCAACACGAGGCTCACGCGAAATCCGGTGTAGACCGCCCACAATCCGACGATGACGCCGAGAGCGGCGATGATCTTTGCCGCTGTCAGGCGCGAGGTCATCGTTGCAAGCACGTCGCGATAGATGCGTCCGCCGTCGAGCGGAAAAGCGGGCAGCAGATTGAAGATGGCCATCGCCAGATTGATGCGGGCCAGTGTCATGGTCGCGTAGAGGAGCCAGGGTTTGTCGTCGAACCAGACCGGGGGATCGATGACGCGAAGATAACCGCTGGCGCTGACTTCCGGGGATCCCAGCAGTTGCCAGAGCAGAAGAAACAGCACGGCGTTGGCGAGCGGGCCAGCGAACAGAATGATGATGTTGGCGATCGTGGAGCGCGGGATTTCGAGCAGGCGGGCGTAGCCGTAGAAGCCGCCCACCAGGATTTCGCCAACGGGGACGCGAAAGAGCCGGGCCAAAGTTGCATGGCCCAGTTCATGGAAGAGAACCGAGAAGAACACGCCGGCGACGATCGCGGCGAATGCCGGACCGGCTACGGCGAAGGACGCCTGTTGCAGGATGCCGAACAAAAAGAGCGGCACCAGAATAAAGGTGACGTCGAGTTTGATTGGAATCCCCGCGAGGCGGAAGAGCTCCAGGCGCGGCGTGTCGTCGAGCATGTTCATGCGCCGAGCATCCCGTGACCCGGGGGCGTTCGTCAACGTGCTTGATGCGTTGCGGTTATTCTTCTCGCCGGACGGTGAGCTTGATCGAGTCCTTTTCGACGCCGCTGATTTCAATCACCACCGGTCCCGGCGCAATGGGGAAGCGGACGCTTTTGCGGACGCCATCGCATTCGGATTTGCCGGTGTGGGCGGATGATTTGAGCGGCTTGCCATCCTGAATGATGTCGATCCAGCCTCGGGCGGCCAATGACACCTGATAGGTGCCGGGCTCTCCGATGCTGTCGAAGGTGATGAAGCCGCCGTTCGCTGCCGTCGGCTTTTTTCTGCTGGTCGGCGCGACGGGAAAGGCGACCTTGTCCATCGGTTGAAGCGCTAATGTGATGGCTTTGGCCGGTGCCGCTTGGAGCTTGGCGCCGGATGTCACCGCTTCGCTGTCGGCGGCTTTCATCCACTGCAGCTCGGTTTTTACCGGCCACGCGAAGTCGTCGCAGCCGCCCTTTTCGTCGGCGTACGCGGACAGCGGCGCGATGAGCGCCGCCGCGCAGATTGCAATACAGATCGCTTGGCTGAATTTCATTTTAATCGATAGCCACCATGACGTCGGACGATTTGATGACGGCCGACGCCGTCATGCCTTTCACCAAGCCCAGGTCGTCGACAGATTCGTTGGTGATCGAAGCGGTAACGACCGCGCCGCCGCCGACATCGATCCGCACGTGCGCGGTCGTTGCGCCTTTGACGATATCGACAATCTTGCCCTTGAGGACATTTCTTGCGCTGATTTTCATAGGGGGTACCTCGTTTTTAGAAGCGGGCTCTCAGGTTAGCAAAGAATTGCCGGCCTGGCTCAGGAAAGCCCTCGGCAAACGAATAATTTTCGTCGGCCAGGTTGATGCCGCCGATGGTCAGCGAGGTTTGCGGGTCGAAAGCGTATTCGGCTTGGAAGTTGACCAGCGCATAAGCTCCGATATCGACGTAATTCGGCTTGCCGGTATAACCGTCCGTTTTATTACAATTGCCGCTTGTCGTGGCGCCGCCGCTCGTTGTGACGAGCGTCGAACTGCATCCGGTGACGAGCGCCGTGCGGTCAGTGGCGAGTTCCACACTCGGCGTGAACGTCAATTTGTCGCTCGCCCGCCATGCAAGATAGATGAATACCTTGTTGCGTGGCGACCCTTCGATCTGGGACGCAGCAATGGCGGCCTGCTGATCGGCGGTGGCGTCAGAGAGTGCCTCCGCTGCCTGACCGAAATTCAGATGGCGTTCGAGGTAGGTATAGTTGCCGCCGATGCGAACCGTAGGCGATACCTGCCAATCGGCCGAAAACTCGAAGCCGTAGTTATAGCCGTTGGCATTGAAGCCGACGATCGAGCTCTTGCCGTTCGCTGCGGTGAAGGCGTTCTGAATGCTGTCGTCGATGTTGGAATAGAAGACGGCGGACGAGACGCGAACGTCGCGGAAAAACGTATCGCTGATGCCGATCTCATAGTTCGTGGCGCGTTCGGGTCCGATGTCGGGGTCTTGCACCTTGGAGCCGAAGCGCGTGCTGTAGCGATCAAACAGAGTCGGGAAGCGCGTGCGGCTCGAAACGTCGGCGTGAACCTTGCCGGTTTCGCTGTAGCTGTAGATAGCGGCCGTCTGCCAGTTCCAGGCGTCCGCGTAAGGTTTGTCGAGGCCCGGGTCGGCTTTCAGCACCTCATTCGTGTCGTAGCTCAGGCCACCGATGATATCGAGGTTGCGGGTGGCGTGGAACGTGTTCTCCAAGGCGAACGACCACGTCTGTTCCGATTCCGTCGACTTCGGCCCGAGGCTGCTTATGAACGGCCCGTAGGTGTAGTCGGTGTCCTGCTCGGAATGCACGTCTTCGCGGTAATGGATGGCGCCTTTCAGCGTGTTCATCGGAATAAGATCGGTGCCCATTTCGATGAAGCCGCCGACGGAATGGTCGTTGTAGGCGCTGTCCGTGTCTTGATGCGTATAGGTTCCATTGGGATAGAACGAAATGATGTTATCGAAGGTATTATAATAAGCGTTCGTCTTGATGTATGAGGCGTCGCCAAGTTTCGTCTTCGACAGCCACGATAGCGATGCCGTGTTCCATTGTGGCCAATCCCAATAGCGGATGTTGCTGCCGTTGAAGTAGCCCTGCACGATTTGGCGATCGACGTGCAGCGGCGCACCCTTTTCGCCCTGCTGATTGGTATAGTTGATGCTGTATTCGTCCGTCGCGTTCGGCGTGATGCCGACCTTGGTGTTGATGCGCCAATCGCGGAAATCGGAACGGTCGCGATTGCCGGCGTCTTGGTAGGGGAAGCCCGGCAGGTAGCTCGCCGACGCCGTATCGAACGGCGTGAAATCGTGCGACAGGTTGAAGTGATCCTGACTGAGGATATTGGCGCTGACCTGGGCGTACCAGCCCTTCTGCCGCGTTCCGGCGTAAGCGTAACTATTCCAGGAATTCAGATCGTCGATATCGCCGTTGACGACGATGCCGGCGCGGCCTTCAAGTTCAATTTCCTTCGTCGGCTTGCGGCTGACGAGGTTGATGGCGCCGCCCATGGCGCCGGGACCGTTCAAGACGGAGACGTAACCCTTGGCGACCTGCACCTCGGCGAGGTCGTCGGTCAGGAAGCGGTTCATGTCGATGCGGTTGTCGGCGGGGAGATAGACCCGCACGCCGTCGATCGACAGCGGAACTTCGAGGCGATTGAAGCCGCGAACCAGAATATCGCCTTCGTTGCGGGCGCCGCCGCTATTCGTCGAGGAGACGCCGGGCAGGATGCTGACCGCTTGGCTCAGCGACTTCTTGTTGAACGTCCACATCGCTTCGTTGGTGATGGTGCTGCCACCGATCATGTCCAACTGACCGAGCGTAAATATGCCGGTGGCGATGGCAGGCACGCCAACGCCTTCGCCGTTACCGGGTTCGGAGCCGGCGAGATCGGCGCCGTTGACGTTGAAATCCGCGCCTTCGGTTTCCGTCGTTGTTTTCTGAGCGGTGCCGCTGGCTTTGACTTTCGCCGCGGACACTTTGCGGGTTGGAGCGCGGCGACGTGCGATCGGCTCGTTCGGTGAGGTCACGACGACAGGCGGCAAAACGGCAGCTTCTTCTGCTGTTACATCGCCGCCCGGCGTTAGCGGCTCCTGCGCCGTTGCGTCTGAAATTTGCCAGCAAACAGCACACGCGGCCGCTGTCGCGACCACAACCAACTTCGTCATCTCGAATTGCCCCTAGTTTCCCCTAGATGGCGCCCCCCGCGCCTTTCTTCTTCTCGATATATTCACATGACTATATCGTAAGGCAACCGGGGAATCGAATTCGGATCTGAGGTGTGGCCAATTGGGCGCGCGCAATAGCTCGCGCGAATTGAGAGTTCGCGCGGGGCTATTCAAATGACTTTGGCTAAGCCGGAATGTCAGATGATGCTTTTGGCGTAAAGCTCGGTGCGGCGATCGCGGAAGAAACCCCAATCGGCGCGATAGCTATCGATCAGATCGAGATCGAAGGAATGGACGAGCACGCCTTCGTCGGTCGCGCCGAATTCCTCGACCAGTTCGCCGCGATGATCGGCGATGAAGGAATGTCCGTAGAATTTCTGTTGCGTACCGTCATTGTCTTCCAGTCCGATGCGATTGGCGGCCACGACCGGCACCGCATTCGAGACGGCGTGGCCCTGCATGGCGCGCTGCCACTGCAGATGCGTGTCGAGCGACGTGTCGTAGGGCTCGGAACCGATGGCGGTCGGATAGAACAGAATTTCCGCGCCTTGCAGCACCATGGCGCGAGCGCATTCCGGGTACCATTGGTCCCAGCAAATGCCGACGCCGATGCGCCCGAATTTCGTCGCCCAGGTTTTGAATCCGGTGTCGCCGGGGCGGAAATAGTATTTCTCCTGATAGCCCGGGCCATCGGGGATATGGCTTTTGCGATAGACGCCGAGAATGTCCCCGTCGGCATCGGCAATTGCGATGCTGTTGTAATAGCGCGGCCCGTCCTTCTCGAAGAACGAGATCGGAATGACGACGCCGAGGTCTTTCGCAACTTTCTTGAGCGCAAGAACGCACGGATGCTCATCGACGGAATGGGCCGTCTCGAACCATTTCGGGTCCTGGCGCGTGCAGAAATAAATGCCTTGGAACAGTTCCGACGGCAAAATGATCTGCGCGCCCTTCTTTGCGGCCTCGCGGACAAGGGCCTCGGTTTTCGCGATGTTGGCTTGGAGGTCGTGGCCGTAAGACGTCTGCAGGGCGGCGACCGTGACCGAGCGTTTCGACTTCGACATCAGGCGGGCTCCTGTTGAGTGATGCAGTGGAACGATCCGCCCCCGGCGTCGCCACATCCGAGCAGGCCACGCGACGATACGCCGACGACGGCGCGCTGCGGAAAGACTTCCTGCAAAGCCTGCAAGGCATCGGCTTCGGTCGGTGTGCCGTAGATCGGCACGACGACAACGCCGTTGGCGATGATGAAGTTCATGTGGGACGCGGGCGAGATTTCGCCAAGCGCGTTGTGATAGAGCCCGACACCGGGGATGCGGATCACGTCGAGCGTGCGGCCGGCGGCGTCGGTGGCTCGCGCCAGTGTGTCGGCGATCGCATCGAGCGTTTCCGCGTTAGGATCGTCGGGTCCGGCGGGGGCCTGACAGACGACGCGGCCCGGGCCTACGAAACGCGCAATGTTATCGACGTGGCCGTCGGTGTGATCGTTCTTCAAGCCTTCGTCGATCCAGATGATTTTACGCGCGCCGAAGGCCTCGCGCAGCGCGGCCTCGGCAGCCTCTTTCGTCCAGCCATTGCGGTTCGGATTGAGCAGCGTTTGCCGCGTCGTCAGGATCGTTCCTTCGCCATCATGATCGACGGCGCCACCTTCGAGCACGAAATCGAAACGCCGGATCGGCGTCTTCGCAAAGTTGGCGACGGTATCGCCGACCGTGGCGTCGTCCGGCAGATCGTACTTGCCGCCCCAGCTGTTGGTCTTGAAACGCAACGCGATCGGGTCCGTTTCGCTGCGCGCGAAGATCGGACCGGTGTCGCGCAGCCAGATATCGCCGTACTTCGCCGGGATGACTTCAGCGACGTCGATCGAAAGCGCGGCGCGTGCGGAGGCTTCCGCTTCGGCACCGTTGGCGAGCAGGCGTACTTTGTTTCCGGCCATGCTGAGCGCACGGACAAGGGCGGCGACGTCGCGCCGTGGCGAGTCAAGGTCGCCGTTCCATTCCTTGGCGTTGGCGGGCCATGCCGTCCAAATCGCCTTCTGCGGCGCCCATTCGGCAGGGGTGATGATCGGTGTGCCGGTTGTCGCGGTCGTCATGGATTTGCTCTGCGTGGCTCCGTTAAGGGCAATGCGCGGACGATCCGCGCGAGACCGCCATGTCGGGGACGGAAGGCGCGACGTCAAGAGTTAGCTTATTCGGCGCGCGTCGTGTCTACGTGACGGCGCGGTCAATTCGTTAATGGCGCGCGAACAGTGAGCCGAGCAAGGCCACGATGAGGGCCGCCGGAATGACGATCATCGCGATAGCGCCGATCGTCACCGCCAACCCGAGCATGACGAAGGCCACAAGGGCCAGAAGCAGGATCGCGGCGAGGAAAACACCGGCGCGGGCCAGCCATTCGCGCCACCCGGTTAGGACCGTCGTTTTTCCGTTTCGCGTAATGACGATCACTGCCAGCTCCTGACCGTCCGCGCCGCGGCCTTCCTTCGTCCGCAGCTTACGGGTTGTTCCGCTTGCCGAGCGTCCTGAGGCGCAGGGCGTTGAGCTTGATGAAGCCCTGGGCATCCTTCTGATCGTAAGCGCCCTTGTCGTCCTCGAAGGTCACGAGCGTCGGCGAATAGAGCGATTTGCTGCTCTCGCGGCCGGTGACGATGACGTTGCCTTTGTAGAGGTCGAGCGTCACCTCGCCTTCGACGTGCTCCTGGCTCTTGTCGATCAGCGCCTGTAACATTTCTCGTTCCGGCGCGAACCAGAAGCCGTTGTAGATCAGCTCGGCGTAGCGCGGCATGATCTCGTCCTTGAGGTGCGCGGCGCCGCGATCGAGCGTGATGCTTTCGATGGCACGGTGGGCGACAAGCAGGATGGTGCCGCCCGGCGTCTCGTAGACGCCGCGCGATTTCATGCCGACGAAGCGGTTCTCGACGAGGTCGAGGCGGCCGATGCCGTTGTCGCGGCCGAGGTCGTTCAGCGCCTTGAGCAAGGTCGCGGGCGACAGCTTCTTGCCGTCGATCGAGACGGCGTCGCCCTTTTCGAAGCCGATCTTGATCGTCGTCACCTTGTCGGGGGCGGCCATCGGCGAAATGGTGCGCTGATAGACGATTTCGGGTGCTTTCTTGGC
>DATLJG010000161.1:0-9867 GCA_035538995.1 Hyphomicrobium sp.
TGCGGCATATCGAAGAATGTGCGGCGCGTTCATTGCACGCCGCACTTTTTGATTACCGCCAAACGCAATGGCGATGTCCGTGTCTCCACCAGCAGTGGCGATGGCGGCGATGATGCCAACGACGCCAATACACATCTTGCGTAGGCGAAGCCTGCTTCGACAGTACGTTCAATGTGTGCACATTGCTGCTGACGGTCGTCGCGCTCGCGTAACCTGCGCCCAAAACCATCGTCGCGGCGACGATGGCTATCCCCCAAGTTGTTTTCATCCGTACTCTCCTCGGTTGGCGGCGCCGTTTTAGGCACCGCCGAAACTATAAGGTTCGGCCGAGCACGCCCTTCCATACGGTTTCGTAAAGTGGGGACGTTTTAGGACGGAGAGACAAATAAGCTACGGTCGCGATTGTGGCTGCTTACCAGCGAAGCCAGTCGAGCGATTTGGGTCCACGGCAGAAATCGCGATGACGCAAATAATAGCAGCGGCGGCCATCGAAATAATCGTCGCTATAGAATGGATCGCCCGCGTATGTTGAAAAGCCGAAGCGATAGCCATATGGCGGGCCCGGCCGATAATATCCGCGCCGCAAATGCGAATAGTGCCGGTGATGTTTCACGACATATCCGTTGTGCGCATGGCGATAATGCCGATAGTGGGACGAATTCGCCTCGGCTTGGGTCGCGACCATCATCAATGTCAGGGCGGCGATGACGATGGCGCTGATGCTGTTGTTCATGGCAATGCCTCTCGGGGGCGATGTCTAAGCGTGCTCGATGTTTGGGTCAGGATAGCTATTCCCAACGCACGGCACGCAAGAATGGCTCCGAACGGTTAAGCCGTCCGGAGCCTCATTCGAGAGACGGTCGAGAGACACGGTCAACGTGAATTAATAGCCGTAGCCGCAGTAGCGGCGGCCATAGCGCCAGTAGCAGCCGTAATAAGCATCGTCATAATAGTCGTCGTCGTCGTAGTAGGGGTCGCCGAAGTAGATACCGGGCCCGTAACCGTACCACCGGCCACCATGCCAATGGTGATGACCTCCGTGCCCGCCGTGGTGCCAATCGCCACGATGGCCGCCATAGTTTCGGACCATTCGCGGACCGGCGAAACCGCGGTCGCTAAAGCTTCTGACGTGACCGCCACCAAAGCCGTGACCGCCGTAGTGACCACCTCCGAAATGGCCACCGCCAAAACCGCCGTGGAATCCACCTCCGCCTCCACCGCCGTGGAAGGCTTCCGCCGCCGGGACGAACGCCACCAGCGACAGGGCAGCGCCGAGCGCCGCCAAGGCACTTGCATACTTTTTCATAGTCATCCTCTTGTGTTTTCCGGGACGCTGGGCGGCCTTGAATTTCGCGCTTCGGCCAGCCCGCGTCGGTACCGGCATCGACGTTCGAGGGAACGCGCCTCCGCTATCGATGGTTGCGTGAACTGGCGGGTTCGTCCGCTTACCGATTTGTGATGTTGGAGGACCGCGCCGGAGAGGCTTCAAAAAGCGCTGTTAACCGCCCGGTATGACCGGCGGTCGAGCCGGCGCCGGAGGCCGAATTTGGCCGCGTGCTGGATGTGAAATGTGTTGGGACAGGGTGGGGCGGCCCTGAGAGACTGGAGCGGGCGAAGGGATTCGAACCCTCGACCCCGACCTTGGCAAGGTCGTGCTCTACCCCTGAGCTACACCCGCGTTTCCATCGTCACAGCGCCTTGCGGCGCCGAGAGACACGCCTTATGGCGCATGTGCCAAGCCATTGCAAGTGGCGGATCAAGAATGGGCAGGAAGCCGCAGCATCGTGTCCATCGCGCGCCCCGCAACGGGTATTGGCGCAACAGGAAAGGCCAGGAATGCCCCTCACACGGGACGAACTTTTGAGGCGACTCGGCGACCTCGGGATCGCGACGAAAACCGTCGATCATCCCCCAGCGTTCACCGTGGCCCAGAGCAGCGGCATGGACATTCCATTGCCTGGAGCCCACACTAAGAACCTCTTCCTGAAGGACGAGAAGGGCGGTCTCGTTCTGGTGGTCGCAAAATGCACGACCGTGGTCGATCTCAAGTCACTGGCGAAGCGGTTGGGCATGGGCCGATTTTCATTCGGCAAGCCGGATCTGCTATTGGACGTGCTGGGTGTAACGCCCGGATCGGTGACGGCTTTCGCGGTCGCCAACGATCGTGAAGGCCGTGTTAGAGTGGTGGTCGATGAGGCGTTGATGGCTGAAGACAGCGTGAACTGCCACCCGCTTGAGAACACTGCGACAACCAACATTGCAAGCAACGACCTTTTGCGGTTCATTCGGTCAACAGGCCATGACCCCAGCGTCGTTGCGCTAAGCGCCGCCGACACGGCGGCGAGGAGATAAAATCGATGGATTTCGGTACTGAAAAGCCAGGCCTCGGCGGGGCTGGCGGCGATCTCATCAAGGACGTGACGACGGCATCGTTCAAGGCGGATGTCATCGATGCTTCGACGTCCGTTCCGGTGATCGTTGACTTCTGGGCGGCATGGTGCGGCCCGTGCAAGCAGTTGGCGCCGCTCATCGAGAAAACCGTCCGCAGCTATGGTGGAAAGGTTCGGCTGGCGAAGGTCAACGTCGATGAAAATCAAGCGATCGCTGCGCAGCTCCGGGTTCAATCGTTGCCGACGGTTCTGGCGTTCCGGGACGGCCAGCCCATCGACGGGTTTGTCGGGGCGCAGCCGGAGAGCGCCATCAAAGCCTTCGTCGATCGGCTCGTTGCGGATGACGTCGAGATCGGGATCGGCGAGCTTTTGAAGTCGGCGCAGGAATTGCTCGAAGAGGGCGACCTGCAAGGCGCTGCGGAAATTTTCGCGACGATTTTGCAGGAGGACCGCACGAACGCCGAAGCGCTTGCGGGGCTGGCCTCATGCTACCTGCGAAGCGGTGATGCCGGACGCGCCAAACAGACGCTGGGGCTGGTGCCGCCGGACAAGCGGGAAATTGCGGCTGTGCGGAGCGTCGAGGCCGCCATCCTGCTTGCCGAAAAGAGTGCAGGCGCGGGTGATTTGTCGACCCTTCAACAACGCCTTGCCGAGAACGCCAACGATCATCAGACGCGCTTCGATCTCGCGATCGGTCTGGCAGCCAACGGAGAGAAGGCCGAAGCTCTTGATCTTCTGCTCGATCTCGTCAGGATGGACGCGAAATGGAACGACGAGGCGGCGCGCAAGCAGCTCTTGCAATTCTTCGATGCATGGGGGCCGAAGGAGCCGCTGGTTGCGGAAGGGCGCAGA
Organism: Hyphomicrobium sp.; assembly: GCA_035538995.1. Lineage (GTDB taxonomy): Bacteria > Pseudomonadota > Alphaproteobacteria > Rhizobiales > Hyphomicrobiaceae > Hyphomicrobium_B. The sequence continues at coordinate 3,243 of DATLJG010000161.1, forward strand.
AAACTATCGTCGATCCTATTTAGATGAGCCGGCGACGGTGACGCGGAGATGAATTAATTTGACGCTGACAGACCGTTACAGGCGGCCGGCCGACCTGCCGGCCAGGATTCCGGTGTTTCCGCTCCGGGGGGCCATCCTGCTGCCGCGCGCGACGCTCCCTCTCAATATCTTCGAGCCGCGATATCTGGATATGATCGACGACGCAATGTCCGGAGGGCGTGTCATCGGCATTCTGCAGCCGGCGCTGGCGGGCGATGACGATCAGGAAAGTCCGCTCGACAAGTCGGCGGGCTTGCGCTCGGTCGGTTGTGCCGGGCGCATCACCTCCTATCAGGAACTCGACGACGGGCACCTGATCATCACATTGACGGGCATTACGCGCTTCCAGTGCGTCGGTGAAGCAGAAACCGACAAGCCGTATCGCATCATGAGTGTCAGCTATGACCGGTTCGCGAACGATCTGACGGAAGGGCTCGGCGAGGAGCTGGTCGATCGGCAGAACCTGCTTCGCGTTTTGAAGACCTATCTCGAGGTTAACAGCCTGAAAACGGATTGGTCCACGATCCAGAGAGCGTCGAACGAATTTCTCATCAACGCTTTATCCGTCATGTGTCCTTACGGGCCGGAGGAAAAGCAGGCGCTGCTTGAGGCCAAGGATTTGCGGTCGCGCGCCGAGGTTCTCGTTGCGCTTGCGGAAATCGATCTGGCGTCGAACGGCAGTAGCGGAACGACACTGCAATAGTCGCGGGAATTGCAGCAGCAGGAGTGTTCGCAATTGACCTCGAAAAATGTGAATCGCGGCAACGAGCCAGGCAACACGGTCGATCCCAAGATTTTGGAGCTGCTTGTTTGCCCGCTGACGAAGACGCGACTGATCTACGATGCGGAAGCTCAGGAGTTGATCAGCGTCGCTGCCGGATTGGCGTTTCCGATACGGAATGGCGTTCCATTGATGATCGAGGACGCGGCACGGCATCTGACGGACGATGATCTGAAGCGCCGCTAAAAGCCATTGTCGTTACGGCGGAAAACTTGCCGCGCGAGCGTCTTTCAAAGCGCATTGTCCAAAAATTTTGATCTTTTTTGCAGTTTAACCAAGTCTCTTAGGAGTCCATCAAACATCAGGGATGAAGCTCGTCTGCATATTGCAGGGGCAGATGATTTTGCTGAGACGATCCTCCCATTTTCAAGCTCCCTCCCCGGGCGAAGCGCTGCCGGGTTCATTCGTGGCGGCTGGGCAGTCGTTGGCGGTCCGGCGCCAGCTTGCTCGCGTCATCGCGCTGGCGGGCCTCGTATTTGCGGTCTTCGGTCTTGCTCTCAAGCAGCCGGGATTTGACTTGGGCACGCTCGGCATTTCCGCTGGCGTGCTGCTTCTTCTGCTCGCCGCGTTTCGGCGCCTTCCGAAAATCGAGACGGTCAATGCGCTGTTCAAATTCAGGGGGCCGGGCCCCCAACGGGTCGACGCGGGTCTCGAAGATATCAAGGATGCGCATTGGGCGCTCGCCGATAATGCGGCGCGGTATCGCGAGCTACTCGATGCGCAGCGCGAGCTGATCGTTCAGCGGACGACGGATGGCCGTATCGTCTTTGCCAATCGAGCATTCTGCGAAGCGTTCGGCGTTCAATGCGATGCGATCCTCGGCACGAAGTTCGAGCCGCTCGTGGTTCGCGAAGACGTTGCGGAGGAGTCATCTTCTCCCGGCCGCCGGGTCGTTCAATTGCTGCAGACAGGAAGCGCGCGGCGTTGGATTTCGTGGGATGTGCGAAAGATGGAAAGCGGTGCTGGCGCGGTTGAAATCCAAAGCGTCGGCAGGGATGTCAGTTTGGAGCGGGCCATCGAAGCCGAACTGAGGGAGGCGCGGGATATGGCCGAGGCGGGCAATCGCGCCAAGTCCCGCTTCCTCGCCGCCATGAGTCATGAAATTCGCACGCCCATGACCGGCATTCTGGGAATGATCAGTTTGCTGCGCGATACGCCGCTCGACGCCGACCAGCGAACAAGCACGCGCATTGTCGAAGATTCGGCGCGGGCCCTATTGGTGTTGATCGACGACATTCTTGATTTCTCCAAGGTCGAGGCGGGCAAGCTCGAACTCACGCATAGGGTGTTCTCGCTCAAAGCCTGCATCGCACAGGCCATGCAGCTTCTGGCGCCCGGAGCCGCTGCGAAACAGTTGAGCTTCACATCGACGGTGACGAGCGATGTCCCCGAGTGGGTGAGCGGCGATGAGGTTCGGGTCCGGCAGATTGTGCTCAATCTCGTTTCGAACGCCGTGAAATTCACCGACAAAGGCGGCGTGGCGGTCTGCGTGTTGATGGCAGATTCGAGCCCGGTAGTGGACGGGACGTGCAACATCGCCATCAAGGTGATCGATACGGGCATCGGTGTACCGGCCGAGTTTGCCCCACGGCTGTTCGGCGAATTTGAGCAGTGCGATAATGCGACGACTTCACAAATGACAGGCGCTGGATTGGGTTTGGCGATTTCGAAGCGCCTTGCGCAGGCGATGGGCGGGGATATCGTTGCCGACACGAACCCCGGTGAGGGTACGTCGTTCACGGCGATCCTTTGCTTCGATGTTGCCGAGAACCCCGGCGTCCAATCGCCAGCCGACCGATCTGCCGCCACTGTGCGTTTGCCTGCGTTGCGTGCGTCTGAGGGGGTCTATACGTCCGAGCGTGTGAACCTCGTCGCCGAGGGGTTCAACGTTCTCATCGCGGAAGACAATCCGATCAATGCACTTCTGGCGCGCAAAATCGTGACCCGCGCTGGAGGCACGGCAACCATCGTTGAAGATGGGCGATTGGCGATCGCGGCTGTCTGGGACACCCTGCAGCACCGCAAGGCGGCGTTCGATCTTATTTTGATGGACGTCTTGATGCCCGGCATCGACGGTCTGGCTGCCGCCAAGTCGATCAAGGATCTTTTTCGCGATCGCCGGCATCCCGGCCTTGTCTGTCCTCCGATCATCGCGCTGACCGCCCACGCCTTCGCGGAGGACCGGGAGCGCTGCTATGCCGCCGGGCTTGACGATTATTTGGCGAAGCCGTTCGAGGCCGATCAGCTTCAGGATGTGCTGCTGCGCTGGGCGCCCCCAAGGATCGAGACTGCGCCGCCTGCGGCGTAAACTGGCTTATTTGTAATCTCAAAACTGTCACGGAATCGTGCTAGCCAAATTCGGGTTGAATTGCTCGAGGGACGCGGTATGTGGCAGGCGATTGCGGAGCGCGGAAAGCGGAGCGCTCGATTGCCCGTCAAATTCCCAGGCGGTCTTTTGGCCCTCAATGGGCTGAAGGGGCCATCGCCCCATTTCAAATCGTTTTCGCGAAAAATAGAGCCGAAGATCTACGGCCGGGTCGGCAATCTTGAGGTCCGGCTGGCGCGAACGTGGCCGGAGATCAAGCTCGCGCAACGTCTTCGGTATCAGGTCTTCTACGAAGAGATGTCGGCGACGCCGACGCGGCTGGCGCAATTTCGCCGCCGCGACGAAGATGCCTACGATGCGATCTGCGATCATCTTCTCGTGGTCGATCTCGACGAGACGCGGCCAACGCGGAGTGGGCGACCGGGGTGTCCGAAGGTCGTCGGGACTTATCGCATCCTTCGCCAGGATGTGGCCGAGCGCGGACCAGGGTTTTACTCGGCCGGTGAATACAATCTTTCGAGCTTGCTGAAGAGCAAGTCTCCGACGCATCGTTTCATGGAGCTTGGCCGGTCGTGCGTGCTCGCGCCGTATCGCAGCAAACGGTCGGTGGAATTGCTCTGGCATGGACTCTGGACGTATGTCCGGGAAAACGGAATCGACGTCATGCTCGGCTGTGCGAGTTTTGAGGGCACCGATCCCGACGCGCACAAGATGGCGCTCAGCTATCTGCATCATCGATCGCTGGCGCCGGAGGAATGGCGCTGCCGGGCGCGCGACGATCTCTATGTGGCTATGAACCGGATGCCGCTGGAGGCGATCGACGGCAAGGCGGTGATGAAAGCGATTCCGCCGCTCGTCAAAGCCTATCTCCGGCTTGGCGCGTACGTGGGCGATGGGGCGGTGATCGACCGGCAGTTCGGCACGACGGACGTCTTGATCGTGATGCCCGTGGAGAACATCGATCCGCGCTATTTCGACTATTACGGGACGCGGGACGAAACCAAGAGCCGCATTGCTGCCGACGCTTGAGCCCGGCCGGCGTTTTATTCGCGAATAGCGCGCAAATCAGCAACACCGCCAAATCCGGCGAAGCCGTTGCCACTTAGAGCCGCGGCATCAGCGTCGGTGGCTTTCTGCTCGCAATCATGCCGTCAAGCCCGGGGATAAGCGGGGGCTCGGCTGGTTGCCGCCCGGCTGAGGGCAACCTATGCATAACGCGGACTTCGCTTCGGCCGCGCTTTTGACTGCATCCGGTTGAAGCCATTGGGCAGACTGGACGATCTATTTCCATGACGAAGTACGACGCGCAGCGCCGGAAGCGGCACACTGAAACCGACACGGCGGCGGCCGAAGATGAAAAGCCGCAGTCCGGCGGCGGTCGCGCCTCGGTGTCTGATGCGACGCCGTCGATGGCGCAATATCTCGAGATCAAGGCGGCAAATCCCGACAGCTTGCTCTGGTATCGCATGGGCGATTTCTACGAGCTTTTTTTCGAGGATGCCGTCGTCGCCTCCGAAGCGTTGTCGATCGTGCTGACGAAGCGCGGAAAGCACGGCGGACAAGATATTCCGATGTGCGGCGTGCCGGTGCATCGCGCCGATGAATATCTGCAGCGTCTGATCAAGCAGGGCTATCGCGTCGCCGTTTGCGAACAGCTGGAAGATCCGGCGGAAGCGCGCAAGCGAGGCCCCAAGGCCGTCGTCAAGCGCGACGTCGTTCGTCTCGTGACGCCTGGGACGGTCACGGAGGAAGCGCTTCTCGATGCCAAGGCCCGCAATTATCTGTCGGCGGTCTATTGCGAGACGCCGCTCGAAATCGGCGCCTTCGCGGCGGAAGCGCGTCTGGCGATTGCATCACTCGACATCTCGACCGGGGAGTTCGAGGTTGGCGACGTTGCCGGGCTCGATTTGACGGGGGAATTGATCCGGCTGGCGCCGAGCGAGGTTGTTGCTGCGGATCGTTTGATCGGTGATGGCGATTTCGTCCGCGCCGTCGAATATGCGGGCGGTAAGGTCACGCCGGTGCCTTCGGCGTATTTCAATTCTGCGGCTGGAACCCGCGATCTCAAAGCCTGTCTCGGCGTTGCGGATATTTCCGCGTTCGGGACGTTTTCGGCGTCCGAGCTAGCGGCGATCGGCGCGGTTCTGAAATACGTCGATCTCACGCAGATGGGGCGGAAACCTTTGATCAATCCGCCGCGTAAGACATCCGGCGCGCGGCTGTTCATTGACGCGGCGAGCCGCGCCAGCCTTGAACTTGTCCGGGCAGCCTCGGGTGAAAAATCCTCGACGCTCATCGCCGCGATGGATCGCACGGTCACGGGTGCCGGAGCGCGAGAGTTACAAGCGCGATTGTCGAGTCCGTTGACCGATCCGGCGGCAATCGAAGCGCGGCTCGATGCCGTGGCTTTTTTTCTGAACAATCGGGTGCTGTTGGACGATGTGCGCGCGGCGCTTCGCTCGGCTCCGGATTTGGCGCGTGCGTTGCCGCGACTTGGATTTGGACGCGGCGGTCCGCGCGATCTGGCCGCTGTGCGCGATGCGATCGACGTTGCACGAAGGTGTTCGACGCTCATCGACGGGCAAGCGCCGCCGCTCGGTCTGCCGCCGGAGATCAAATCGATCTGCGCGCGTCTGCAGCAGGTTCCCGGCGATCTTGCGGACTCTCTGGTGCACGCCCTTGTCGATGATCCGCCACTGCTTCGTCGTGATGGTGGTTTTGTTAGAGAGGGCTTCAACGCCGATCTCGACGCAGCCCGCGCGTTGCGTGATGACAGCCGCCGCGTGATGGCGGAGCACGAAGCGCGTTACATCGAAGAAACCGGCATCAAAACGCTGCGCGTTCGCCACAACAACATTCTCGGCTTTTTCATCGAGGTGACGCAACTCAATGCCAAGCCGCTTCTCTCGCCGCCCTTGAGCGACCGGTTCCGGCATCGCCAGACGATGGCGAACGCGGTGCGCTTCGCAACACCGGAGCTTCTTGAAACGGAAGGTCTTATCGCATCGGCGAGCGAGCGTGCGCTCAATCTCGAACAGGAGATTTTTACCGATCTATCCGGGCGCATCGGTGAGGCTTCGGGAAGCCTCGGTGCGGCCGCGGCAGCGCTGGCTGAGCTCGACGTCGTTGCGTCGCTTGCGCATCTGGCGCTGGAACAGGGTTATGCCCGCCCCGTGATGGACGGCAGCATGGCGTTTGAGATTCAGGGCGGCCGTCATCCCGTCGTGCAGCAGGCTTTAGCGAAGAGCGGCGGGCCGGCATTCATCGAGAACGATTGCGTGCTCGGCAATGGCGGCGGCTCAGCGCCGGCCGGTTTCGAAGGCGCACCCGACGCCCGGATATGGCTCGTGACCGGGCCCAACATGGCCGGTAAATCGACCTTTTTGCGCCAGAATGCGCTCATTGCCGTCATGGCTCAGATGGGATCGTATGTCCCGGCGCGCTCGGCGCACATCGGTGTCGTCGACCGGTTGTTTTCG
>DATLJG010000162.1:0-2944 GCA_035538995.1 Hyphomicrobium sp.
AATTTTCACCCGGTCGAGGCTTGAATTGTCAATTGGCGCGCTTCTCGCCATATAGGGCGGTATGAGCGCCACCACGTCCCTCCCATTCCTCAAAATGAACGGCCTCGGCAACGAGATCGTCGTCGTCGATTTGCGCGGTAGCACCAAGGTGTTCACGCCGGCCGAGGTCGCGGCGATCGCGTCTCGCCCGGCGTCGCATTTCGATCAGATGATGGTGTTGCACGCGCCCGCGACCAAAGGAACGGAGTCGTTGGTGCGCATCTACAATACGGATGGCTCGGAAGCCGGCGCGTGCGGAAACGGTATGCGCTGCGTCGGTTGGGTTCTTGCCGAGGATCTCGGCCGCAACCGGTTCAAGGTTGAAACGCGGGCCGGTGTTCTCGATACGGTCGTCGACAGCCAATCATCGATTACCGTCGATATGGGCGAGCCGCGCTTCGCCTGGCAGGATATTCCGCTCGCGGAGGAATTTCGCGATACCCGCGCCATCGAATTGCAAGTCGGCCCGATCGACGCGCCGGTGCTGCATTCGCCGTCGGTCGTCAATGTCGGAAACCCGCACGCAATTTTCTGGGTCGATGATGTCGATGCGTTCGATCTCGCGCGCTTCGGGCCGTTGCTCGAAAATCATCCGGTATTTCCCGAGCGCGCCAACATCTCGCTGGCGCACGTGACGTCGCCAAGCGCCATTCGGCTGAGAACATGGGAGCGGGGCGCGGGCCTGACGCAAGCCTGCGGCTCGGCGGCGTGCGCGGCTGCGGTCACGGCGGCGCGTAAGCGGCTGACGGAACGCAACGTTGACGTCACCCTGCCAGGCGGCACGCTGTCGATCGCGTGGGACGCGAATAATCACATTCTGATGACGGGCCCCGTCGCATTCGAATACGAGGGCGTCATCGATCTCGCGAAGCTGGCGACCGCACCAGTCTGACATTCAAATACGGAGCCACGTCGTGCCGGCCTTTGCTGAAAGTGCATCGTAGACCAATGCCTGAACCCGAAGTCATCACACTTGGCTGTCGTCTCAATGCCTATGAGTCCGAGGTGATGCGCGGCCATGCACGCGACGCCGGTCTCGACGATGCGGTGATCGTCAACACCTGCGCGGTCACGAGCGAGGCCGTCCGCCAGGCCGCCCAGACGATCCGGCGGTTGCGCCGTGACAAGCCGCAGGCGCGCATCATCGTCACGGGCTGTGCGGCGCAAACGGAGTCGCAGCGCTTCGCCGACATGCCGGAAGTCGATCATGTGATCGGCAACGACGACAAGATGCATGCGAAGACGTTCGTCGGTCTTTCGACGGCGACGAGTGCGCGCGTTCAGGTGAACGACATCATGAGCGTGCGCGAGCAGGCGCTGCACATGATCGATGGGTTCGGCTCGCGGACACGCGCCTACGTGCAAATTCAGAACGGCTGCGATCATCGCTGTACGTTCTGCATCATTCCGTTCGGGCGAGGACCGTCGCGCTCGGTTCCGGCAGGCGAGGTCGTGACGCAAGTTCGCCGCCTTGTCGAGAACGGCTATGCCGAGATCGTGCTGACAGGCGTCGATATCACGTCTTACGGGCGCGATCTGCCGGGTGTCGCGCCGCTCGGCAAGCTCGTGCGGCAGGTGTTGAAGCACGTTCCGGAGTTGTCGCGCCTGCGGCTGTCATCCATCGATCAAGTCGAGGCCGACGAAGATCTGATGATTGCGCTCGCCGAGGAAGAGAGATTGATGCCGCACTTGCATCTGTCGATGCAATCCGGTGACGACATGACGTTGAAGCGCATGAAGCGGCGGCATAGCCGCGGCGATGCCATCGCGTTTTGCGAGCGTGCGCGAAGCCTTCGACCGGATGTCGTTTTCGGAGCCGATCTCATCGCGGGATTTCCAACAGAAACGGACGAGATGTTCGAGAATTCACGTAAAATCGTCGATGAGTGCGGGCTGACGTATCTCCACGTCTTTCCATTTTCGCCGCGTCACGGCACTCCCGCCGCGCGCATGCCGCAAGTTCCGGGCTCAATTGTCAAACAGCGCGCCGCCGAGCTTCGCGCCAAGGGCGGCGCGGTGCTTGCCGCATATCTTTCAGCGCAGCAGGGCCGCGTGGTCGATGTTCTGATGGAGGCCGACGGCAAGGGGCGCACGCCGCAATTCGCCGAAGTCGATTTTCGTCGCGATGACGCCGTGGCCGCCGTCGCCGGCCGGATCATTCCGACCCGCATCGTCGGCGCTGGGCCAACTCGCCTTACCGGTGAGGTCCAAGCGTGAGCGAAAAGACCGAAAAGGGCAAAGGCTTCTTCGCGCGTTTTCGCGGCGGTTCGGAACCTGCGCCCGCGCCATCGCCTTCGGAAGCGGCAGAGCAACCGGAAACGTCTGCTGCAGTCGAAGTCGAACAACAAAAACCTCAGGCACCCAGCGGCGGCGGCTGGTTTCAGAAACTCAAATCCGGGCTAGGCAAGACCTCGGCGAAGCTGACGTCCGGGATCACGGACCTGTTCTCGAAGCGCAAGCTCGATGCCGGTACGATCGACGATCTCGAAGACCTGCTCATTCAATCGGATCTTGGCGTCGCAACGACTGGACGCATCACGGCGGCCATCGGCAAGGGGCGCTTCGAGAAGGGCATTTCCGCTGACGAGGTTCGCACCGTTCTGGCCGACGAGGTCGAGCGCGTGCTGACGCCCGTCGCCAAGCCGCTCGCGATCGATGCTGGGCACAAGCCGCATGTCATCATGATGGTCGGCGTCAACGGCACGGGCAAAACGACGACGATCGGCAAGCTGGCGCAGAAGTTCCGCAGCGAAGGCAAATCCGTCGTGCTCGCGGCCGGGGATACTTTTCGCGCTGCGGCAATCGACCAATTGAAGGTTTGGGGCGAGCGGACGGGGTGTCCAGTTGTCGCGCGCAACGTCGGGGAAGATGCCTCGGGCCTGGCGTTCGACGCCCTAAAGCAGGC
>DATLJG010000163.1:0-2662 GCA_035538995.1 Hyphomicrobium sp.
CCGGCCGGGCCGACGAGGTGCAGCGCACCGACGGCAATGAACGCATTGCCTTTGTCCAGAAGCGGAAGCGCGGCATCGCGCATTCCTGCATTGCGGTCGATCAACAGAATTTTCTTGAAGCCGTCGAATGCCGATGCCGGAACGCCCGCCTCGGCTGCAAGCGCCAGCTGAAACGGCATCGCCGCGCCGATCTGGCGTTTCAAATACATCTGAACGAGCGTTTCCATCAGGTCGTCACTGCGGTCGGCGTATTTGAGTCCGACCTTCAGCATGGCGATCTGCTGATCATTTGGGATAGAAGCGAGAGCCGAGAGCTGCTTCTCAATCGTTTCGAGGCCGGTGACCATCAGACCATCCTTCTGGGCTTCCGCCTCGACTTTCAAGTCGAGCACCTTGGCCCCAGACGCCACCTGCTTGCGTTCGCAATCGGACGTCGCTAGCAGCATGCTGATCAGCCACGGCTTCAACACGACAGCCGAGGCCTCGGGCATTCCCGCTTTCGTGACGACCTGCTGAACCTTTTTGAATTCGTCGTCGGAAAGTTGGGCCTTCAGCGTCTTGCCGTCCGTGTAGACCAGAAGCCCTTGCGCTTTCGCCATCGCAGCCGCGACGGCTGTATCCGAAAGATCGGCAACTTCCAGCGCAACGGATTTGGCGTGCGCGATGGCGTCTTTGGCTTTGTCGGGAAGTTGCGCGATGCGGGGATCGGTCAGATGCATCGTCCCCATCAGATATGACGGGGCAATGCCCGGCTTTTCGATTTTCCAGAGCATCGCGTCGGTGTTGGACGTCTGGCGGCTCTCATCCATTATTGTCTGATAGGAGGCAGGCAATGTGCTCTGCATTTCAGTGAGCATATCCGTGCCATGACAGTGCTGCGGAGCCTCGTCCGCGAACGCCGGTAAAACCGGCGTCAAAAATGCGATGGCGCAGGCGCAGAGGAAAGAGCGGAGCCGGAGCGTTAAGGTCATGCGAAGCTCAAATCGAGGGCGGTTGATGTGTTAGCCGCGAGCCGCGCGGGGATGCGCTTGCTCGTAAACCGCCAGCAGACGCTCACGGTCGACTTCAGTATACACCTGCGTCGTTGAAAGCGAGGCGTGTCCCAAAAGCTCTTGAATTTGCCGTAAGTCGGCGCCCGCTGAGAGCAGATGCGTGGCAAACGAATGACGAAGCGCATGCGGTGTTGCCGTCTCCGGCAAACCGAGTTCGCGCCGCATACGCTCCATAGCCAATTGAATGAGGCGCGGTGAAAGCGGTCCCCCACGCGCACCAAGAAACAACGGGCCATCGTGGCTCAACGCAAACGGACAGAGCTTCACATATTTGGCGATAGCTTCAGAAACGATCGCTAATGCTGGGACCAGCCGCTCCTTGCCGCCTTTGCCCTTGATATGCATCACGTCGCGGCCGTTGAGGGGGGCGGTATCGGGCGTTAGGCTGAGAGCTTCGCTGATGCGCAGTCCTGCGCCATAGAGCAGCATCATCACGGCCGTATCGCGCGCCGCGATCCATTCCGTGGCGTGCTGGCTTTCAGGCCCAACGACCAATACGGCCCCATCGACCGTCAGCGGCTTGGGAACCGAGTGCGGAATTTTTGGCAGCGCCACCTGTAGCACCGCGCGGTTTTCGAGCCGGTCTTCCTTTTCAAGCCAGCGAAAAAACGTTCGCAGCGCCGAGAGCGACCGCGCCAGCGATCGCGACACCACTTTGCCCTTTCGTCGATGCGCCAGAAAGGCTCGGAATGTTTTGGCGTCGAGCCGGCCGAGGTCGCCGAGGCACGGCGCATAGCCGAGATGGGATTTGAGGAAGGCCAGGAATTGACCAAGGTCGCGCGCATAGGCGTCGCGCGTTGCCGGACTTTGGCCGCGCTCATTGATGATCTGCGCCAGCCAAGTTTCGACGGCTTCCCGAAGATCTCCGCCAAGCGGCAACGCGCCGTCGGCTCCTGGAATCTCATCAAACCTTTGAGCTACCATCAAGGCTCACAATAAAATCGGTTGCGCTCTGGGCTACCTCACGTCATGGCCGCCCTCCGAGGCGGCCATCCAGGCCACGCGGCAACATATTTCGCGCTTCCCTGGATGGCCGGGTCAAGCCCGGCCATGGAGTATTCAAGAACTAGCGTTCCGCTGACGCGGTTAACGAAGCGTTAACGCGCTATCGTTTCACAGCAGTTTGCCGGGATTGAGAATGCCCTTGGGGTCGAGCGATCGCTTGATCGCCCGCATCATGTCGAGTTCGACAGTACCCTTGTGCGCGCGCAAAGCTTCGCGCTTCATTTGCCCGATGCCATGTTCCGCCGAAATCGAGCCGCCAAGTTCTGAAACGAGATCGAAGATGGCATCCGACATCGAGTCCCAAAGCGCGAGGTAGACCGCGCGATTCGCGCCTTCCGGCTGGCTGACATTGTAATGCAGATTGCCGTCGCCGAAGTGTCCGAACGGCACAGGCCGGGCGCCCGGCGCAATCCGTTCAACGACATCGGCAGCGCGCGCTAGAAATTCCGGGATGCGCGCGATCGGCACGGAAATATCGTGCTTGATACTGCCGCCCGCACCTTTCTGCGCCTCGGAAAACGATTCCCGGAGACGCCAGAAATCTTGCGCCTGTTGCAACGAGCGGGCGATAACCGCATCGCGCATCAAACCCTGGGCATGCGCGA
>DATLJG010000164.1:0-7318 GCA_035538995.1 Hyphomicrobium sp.
GTTGCAGGTCGCGACGGCGACGATCGGCGGCACTCCGAGGAACGTCAGCAGCGGCGTCATGAGAAAGCCGCCGCCCACTCCGAAAAGTCCCGAGATGAACCCGACCGCTGCTCCGAGGGCCAGAAAGACGGCCACGGAAACCGACATTTCGGCGATCGGCAGATAAAGGGTCATTCAGTGCTTCTGATCGGCATGCGGCCCGCAGCTTCGCTGGCGTTCTGGAAGGATGCCTTAAGGGACACCAAAGTGCTCGGCCCCGCAAGCGCGGAGAGCTTGCAATCTCAAACCGGACGGCGCGTCCACGTAGCGGCACCGCCCGGATAGCATGGCCGCGCGCGACGGCGCCGCTCTTCGCGGCTAACCGGTAATCCCGTTTTTCGGGTTGTGCTTCCATTGCTCGCCCGCCATGCGCGGGTCGTTGGCGGCACGGTTGATCGGAACCGGTTGCCACGCCTCGATCATTTTATCGGCGGCCTTGATCTCAGCGGCCGTGAGCTTGCCCCTCAGGATATCGCGGCGGCGCATCGCATCCGCATCCTTATCGCGAGCTGCCAACGAGATCCACAAGAACGCCTGTTTCAGATCGCGCTTAACGCCAAGACCGTTCTCATAGAGAATGGCGAGATTGAACTGGCTATCGGCAAGGCCGTGCTTGGCCGCCTGCTCGAACCATTGCGCAGCCATCGTGTAGTCCGGCGACTGCGAGACCTGATTGGCGCTCAGCACGGCAAGATTGTGCATCGCCTTGATGTTCCCTTGGTCGGCGGCGCGGCGGTACCAGGCGGCGGCAAGATCGCGATCGGCCTTCAGGCCAAGCCCGCGTTCATAGAAGGTGCCGAGGCGATACTGCGACTGCGCGAAACCGCGATTGGCCGAGCGCGAATACCATTTGGCGGCTTCTTTATAATTTTGCTGTGTTCCCTTGCCTTCCGCGAGCCGGGCGCCGACCTCGAATTCCGCTGAAGGATCGCCATTGGCCGCCGCGAGACGCAACGACAACGGTCCAACCGTCGCCGCCGGCAGATCGAGCTTACCGGAGCGAGATTCCTCCGCCAGCGGAGTCTTCGACGTATTCGGCGCGCTCAGACCTTCCGTCTCGGCTTCGCTCGGAACGATGGAGGCGGGCACCAGTGCCGGGTTGCTTTCCCGCGCTGCGGCCGTGCCGAGCCTGCCGGACACCGTCGCCATCGCCTGATGCCGTTCGGCACGTTCCATGCTCTCTTCCGTCACCGGTTCACCAAGATCGACGGCGATGCCCAGCATCGGCAATGTCGTTTTCGGCGCGTGCGAACCACTCGGAGTCAATTGGCCCTGCTGACCCGTTGCCGGACTCGTGTTTCCGTGCGGCGCATCAGACTGAGACGGCGCGCTGTCGGTTGACGGTGCGCCGGGCGACGACCCGGGGCTTGGCTGCTCTGCCGATGCCGCCCCCTGCGTGCTCAGCGACGGTTTGGCCTCTGATGAATTGGTCGGCGCGACGGACGTCGATTGTCCGTCCTCGATATGCCCCGGCTTTGCCCCGAACGTATACCAAAGCCCGCCAAGCGCTAGAAATGCGCCAAGCGCAAGAATGATGAGGCGCGGCGACGGAGCCGATGGCCCGGATGCTTTCGCGCGGCGCCCGGGCGCCGGACGAATGGGCCGTCCGGCATGCGGCTTTCTGCCAGCCTCCGGCGACGCCATCGTGAAACTTCCCGTCTCCGCGGGTGAGGTGATGACGATCTCGTCGTCCGCGGCGTTTGCGAGGCGCATTTTCGCGCGCCGGGCTTCGGCGATGAAGTCCTGTCGTAACTTTTCAGTCTTGCTTTGAGCCGCTTCGCGCGCCTCCCGGAGGTCGTACGACTGAGCGGGCTGCGGGTCGCTCTCGAGCCGCACGTCAGGATTATAGACTTGGGCCGCAACGGACGAAGCATACGAAGGCTGTTCGTAGTCATCGGCGGAGAACATGCCGGCCTGTCGCGTCGGTTCATCATGCTGTACTGGCAGCTCGTAATCGTTGGAAACCGGCCGCGGCGCTTCTTGATAGTGCTGCGCCATCTCGATCGCATCGATACGATCGAGCAGGCGGATCATCGCTTGCTGAAGGGTGTCAAGAAGCGCAACCGTATTTTCTTCACCGTGACGGCTGTCCGACATCATGCGTTCGATGAGCGGACGCAGTTCGCTCGCCGCGTCTTTACCGTCGGGCGTCATGCCGGCAAAACGCATCGCCGTAAGTTCGGCCGCCGTCCGCGCGATAGCCTCGACATCGAGGCCGGGACCGGAGCGATCGGCTGATTGCAACCCCGTGGCCGCGCCATCCTGCACGTCGGCCAGCGTCCGCGTAATGGTCGCGAGTTGGCCCTCGATGACGTTAAGCCGCGTCAGTTGATCATGCGTCTGGACGAGGTGATTGACGACCTCTCCTACGTGCGCTTCGATCAGATGCACGGCATCGAGATCAGCGCGCGTGGCAACGCCTTCGAACATTTTACCGATCTGCTGCTCGAACTGATCGAGGCGGTCTCCGATTGCGCTGAACCCACGATCGGGACGAATCTCCGAAAGTGATTGCTCGATACCCTTTGCGATTTCCGCGAACCGGTTTTCGAGCCATTGCTGATCGACGTCTCCACGCCCTCCGTGCGCGCCCACCACATGACTGGCGGAGGACGGCGCGAAATCGGCGGCGCCCGACTCGTAAAGGTTCGCCAGAGCTTCGGCGGAATCGTGATCCCACGGACCTGAGCTTTCGGACGCGCTTACTCCTCCCTCAGCGCCCGCTGGGGAGTGCTCCGCCGTGCCACCGGAAAGCCGCTTGGCCAGTTCCGAGACACCCGACTCGATCAGTGCGAAAGCGGAGGCGAATTGCTCGGGAACATGGTCGCGCAACGTCTGGGTTTTCCGTCCCATCGTCGCGATGCGGTCCTGCATCTCGCCGAGCGTTGCCGTCCGCTGGCGGTCCGCATCCGTCAACTGATCGGCGATGGCATCGATGAGAACTTTGAGTTCCTTGTGGTCTTCATCGTGCCCAATGGCGTCGTGCTCTTCGCCGCTACGGCCGTCTCTTGCACTCAATTCTGGATTCGACATTTTCCCCTCGAAACGGCACGACGCGACGGGTCCGGCATGACCGCAAGCGGGGAGGACATGGAATTCGTCCGTGCCGCGAAAAGGCGATCTTTGTTCGGACGCAGCACAAATCAGTCTCGATGGACGTTGATGGGTGGCAGTAAATACAGCGTTAAGAGATTGAAGGCGTCGGAAATTTATGAGCGTTTTCAGGTGTTAAGCCGTTAAAATCACCGCGTGCAAAATCCCCCAGCCCGCGATGATCGGCACAACGGAGCGAGTGATTCGTTTTCACAGTGCTTTCTGGACTTGCCACACTGCTGAGCTATCACACTCGCATCGGCCTTTTGCGAAAGGATGGTCCAATGAACGCCACACCCTTTTTCTGCGCGGCATTCGTCGTCCTGGCACTAACCGGCAGCGCGGTGGCCGAGACACCCACCGATACGAGCGGACGCTTCACGATGTCCCCGGCCGACGGCGGCTTCCTGCGCTTGGACAAACAGACCGGCGCAGTCGCGATGTGCGCTCACACCGGCAATACCTGGGCTTGCACATCCGTCGAAGACCGAACGACATCGGCGCCGCCAGCCGAGTTGTCGCGACTTCAGCAGGAAAACAAAGACCTGAAAGAGCGCGTCAAGGCTCTCGAAGAAGCCCTAGAAACCAGCACGCCGCCTCCGCCCCCTGGTCCTCCTCGCGGCAAACTGCAACTGCCGACGGATCAGGAGGTCGATCAGGCGCTCGACTATCTCGAACGTGTCTACAAAAAATTCCGCGATCGCGTGAAGGATCTCGACAAACCGTTGCCGCCGCCCGCAGCCGAACCGGCGCCGCCGCCAAAGGCTCCGCTTTAGTCGCGTTCACAAGTCGATGGAATGATTTCGCGTCGCCCGCACCAACTCGTGCACGATCCCGGGCTCCGTCATGGCATGTCCGGCATCGGCGACGATCCGCATCTCCGAATCCGGCCACGCCTGATGCAGTCGAATGGCACTCTTGATCGGCGTCACGACATCGTAGCGTCCATGCACGATGACTCCGGGAATACCGCGTAAACGGTCAGCATTGATCAACAGCTCACCGTCCCGGCAAAAGAAGCCGCGATTGACGAAATAATGAGTTTCGATCCGTGCGAATGCGAGCGCGTAGGCATCGATACCAAAGCGCGCCACCCGCTCCGGTTCCGGTATCAGAGATAGCGTCGTGCCCTCCCAAACGCTCCACGACCGCGCAGCCGCCAGCTGTTTGCCGGCATCATCGCACGTCAACCGCCGATGATAGGCGGCGATCAGATCGTGACGTTCGTCCGGCGGAATGAAGCCCTCGAATTCCGCGAACGCTTCAGGATAAATCCAGTTGCAACCATCCTGATAAAACCAGCGAAGCTCGGCATCGGTGACAAGGAAGATGCCGCGCAGGATCATCGACGTCACACGGTCGGGATAAGCCTCCGCGTACGCAAGCGCCAGCGTCGATCCCCAGGAGCCACCGAAAAGCTGCCAACGGTTGATGCCAAGCTCGGTGCGGATGCGTTCGACGTCTTCGACCAAATCCAGCGTCGTATTGTTTTCGAGAGACGCATGCGGCGTCGAGCGTCCGCAGCCCCGTTGATCGAAAAGCACGATCCGATAGCGGTCGGGATCGTGATAGCGCCGCATCGTCGGATTGCAGCCGCCACCGGGTCCGCCATGAATGATAACGACCGGGCGGCCTCTCGGATTTCCGCATTCCTCGACATAAAGCGTGTGGCCGCCGCTAACCGTGAGCCGATGTTCGCGATACGGTCCGATTGGTGGATAGAGATCCAGCCTGTCTCTGACACTCATATCCTTCCGCCTCACTTTCCGGCGTCAAGCGAACGATCTCGCCGCCGCCTCCTCGCCGTATAGCCGGCGCCAGATGCGGCCACATCGTGTCGAACCTCAGCGAGAGATGGCCCGCATGAAATAATCCTGCAAGACCAAGGACAGCATTATGCGGATGTGCAGGTGCGTCAAGTGCGGCCATGCTTACGAAGCTGCAGACGCTGCATTTCCCGATCGTAAACGATCTCTCCGCCCGGAACGCGAATATCGCGCACGATTTCCAAGGTGTGCCGAGTCGTTTCCGTACGCATCAAACTGAGCCCGATCGCCAAAGCGAACGACACCGGAAGTCCCAGAATTCCCGCGATGGCGCTCGGCACGGAAATAGCGCCGACTTCACTGATGAGAATTGCCAGGGCTCCGGCACCGAAGCCTGAAACGACACCGGCAATGGCCGCCGTGGCCGTCAGGCGTTTCCACCAGACGGAAAGGATCATCACCGGAAACAGGCTGGCGCCCGTCAGCGACAAAGCCCACAAAACAAGCCGTAGCGGATCGGTCGGAGCGATGATCGCCACCATCGCTCCGCATAAGGCGACGATGCCGATGAACACGCGCATGATCCACACCCGCGTCTCCGGCATGCTCGGCTCCCAGGACATGCCTTGCACCACGTCTTCGGCAAGGACGGCGGCTAGTGATACGGTCGTCGCTCCGGCGGCGACAAGCGAGGCCGCAATCGCACCGGCGAGCAGCAAATAGAAAAATGCGCGTGGCAGTTCCGTTGCGACCGGCAGTGCGAACAGCACACCGTCGCGATCGAATTGCAAACCGGCGAATCCAAGCCGCGCCGCCGTCTGATCAAATGAAACGAGATGCGCCGCTGCCGCATCATAGAGCCACTTCGGCAATGGCCCAAGGCGCTCGCTCATCACCGCGTCGAGCGCAAAGTCGCGCATGAAAATCGCAACGGCCGACACGGTCAGCAGCGCCAGTCCGGAAAAGACCGTCGCCCAGCCGAGCGATTTGCGGGCCTCATAGACACTCGGCGTTGCAGCAACGCGCGGCAACAGCCAAGGCGCCGTACTGATGCCTGCTGCGATTGCGAATATCCCCATCCCGAATGCGAGAATGCCAACCGCACCGAAAGGTTGCGTGTACGGCTTGGAAAGAACAGCGAATCCGTCGCCGGGCAAATCGAACGCCAACGGCCACGTCCCAATGAACTGCAGTCCCTCATGGATCTCATTGCGCACCAACCCGCGCACGATCGGACCGTTCGCAAGCTGCGGGATCGGCAGATTGGTGACGATGACGCTCACCGTGGTTGCGACGCCGAGCAGTGCCAGAAATAACGCGATCGATTGCGCCACGCCCGCCCACGTGAACGATCGCTTGCCACCCGCCACCGTGGTAATCGCCACGCTCAAGGCCAGCACGCAGACGATGAGATCCGGGCTGCTCCCGATAAGACGCCCCGTGACGCCGGCACCCATGTGGAGCTCTGCGGCAAGAACGAGAAGCATCGGTACGGCGACCACGACCGCCGACGCGATCCGCAACGCGCGGCTCTCAAACCGGCGCCCGAGGTAGCTCGGCACCGTGAATGCGCCAAACTTTCGATAAAACGGCGCCAGCGTAATCGCCATCACGACGAATCCGGTCAGCGTCCCCATCATCAGAACGAGAGCATCGAATCCCGAGAAGAAGAATGCCCCGGTCCCTGCAACCAGCAATGTCGAGCCCAGTGCCGAAGCGGCAAGCAGCAGTCCGGTATAGGCGGCTGGAACACGCCGTCCGGCGGCGAAATAATTGAGCGTGTCATTGGAGCCGACGGACAGGCCAATCCCTGCATAAATCAGGATCGGAACCACAAAAAAACCAAGCTTCAGCATCGCCTCGCTGAAGCTCAGCTGCTCGAAGATCAGGACAAGCAGAAAGAGCACCGTGAAAAGCGCCGCGAAAATGCTGAAGTATGTACCGAGGCGCGGATTGACCACCCTCGCGCGAGCACCGAATGCCATGAGCCCGCCTCAGATGTCCTCGTGCGCGCCATGCCAATGATCGATGGCATTCTGACGATTGACGTAGCTTGCCACGGTCACGACCGCGATCACAAAGAAGCCGTGCGCAGCGAGGAAATAGCCGAGTGGAAACCCGAGAAACCGATTGGCGTTGAGCTGGTCCGCGTAAAGCGGCAGCACCATGACGATGGCGAGAAACGGGATGAGGCTGGCGAGCACCTGCCACTTCGTATGGCGCCAATAGGGCTTGCGCTCTTTACGTTCAATCATGTCCCAATTCCCCCACTTGGATCGCGTTGGCCAGCTCATCGCTGCCCACTAAAAGACTATGCCTGCGCGTGCCCGCGTTTGTCCAACCGCAACGGCATTTTGGCAAGGGCCGTCGCGTTGTCGGTCATGCTCTCATTCCCTAAAATTGGGGCGCGATTCGAGCGA
>DATLJG010000165.1:0-2812 GCA_035538995.1 Hyphomicrobium sp.
GCAGGCGATCAAGTCGATCAAGATCGAACTGAAGCAGCGCCTCGACGAGTTGCATAACGCCGGAAAACTGCTCGAAGCCCAGCGCCTGGAGCAGCGCACGACATTCGACATGGAAATGATGGAAGCGACGGGCTCGTGCGCAGGCATCGAGAACTATTCGCGCTATCTCACGGGACGCAATCCCGGCGATCCGCCGCCGACACTGTTCGAATATCTCCCCGACAACGCCCTCGTCTTCGCCGACGAAAGTCACGTCACGGTGCCGCAGATCGGCGGCATGTTCCGTGGCGACTTCCGGCGCAAGGCGACGCTCGCCGAATACGGGTTCCGCCTGCCATCGTGCATGGATAACCGGCCGCTGCGTTTCGAAGAATGGGATGCGATGCGGCCGCAGTCGGTGTTCGTGTCGGCGACACCGTCGAGCTGGGAATTGGAGCAATCGAACGGCGTCTTCGCCGAACAGGTCATTCGTCCGACGGGTCTGATCGACCCGCTCGTGGAGATCCGGCCGGCCAAGGCACAGGTCGACGATTTGCTCGATGAGGTTCGGCAGGTCGCTCAGAAAGGCTACCGGACGCTGGTGACTGTGCTCACCAAGCGAATGGCCGAAGACCTCACCGAATACATGCACGAGAACGGCGTTCGCGTTCGCTACATGCACTCGGATATCGAGACGCTGGAGCGCATCGAGATCATCCGCGATTTGCGGCTTGGCGCCTTCGACGTGCTGATCGGCATCAACCTGCTGCGCGAAGGGCTCGACATTCCCGAGTGTGCATTCGTCGCTATTCTCGACGCCGACAAGGAAGGCTTCCTGCGTTCGGAAACCTCGCTGGTGCAGACGATCGGACGCGCGGCGCGCAACGTCGACGGCAAGGTCATTCTCTACGCAGACCAGATGACCGGCTCGATGGAGCGCGCCATCGCCGAGACCAACCGGCGGCGCGAAAAGCAGGTCGCGTGGAACGAGGCCAACGGCATCACGCCGGAGAGTATCAAGCGCAACATCCATGACGTGATGCAGTCCGTGTACGAGCAGGATCACGTCACGGTCGATGCAGGACTTGCGGACGGCGAGAACGTGCAGTCGCTCGGTCACAACTTGCAGGCCGTTATCGCCGATATGGAACGGCGGATGAAAGACGCCGCCGCCGATCTCGAATTCGAAACGGCGGCACGCCTGCGCGACGAGATCAAACGGCTGCGCGAGACCGAACTCGCCATTTCGGATGATCCGCTCGCGCGTCAGAGCGACGTCGAAGACCGCGCCGGCAGCTTCAAAGGCGAACGCAAGTACGGCGCGAAAGCGAACATGCCTGCTTCCGCGCCCCGAACCAGCAATACCTCCCGCGTCAGTACGGACTATGAGCCGGTGCAGCCGACGCATGCGCAATCGAGTTCTCTGTCTGCGCCCGGCGACTCTCCTTCGTCGAGCCGGCCGCCGGGCGGGGGGTCGAGGATCAAAAAACCGTCGCTCGACGATATGGGGCCAGGGACCGACAGGCCGATACCGGCAGCGCGGGCTCCGAATGTCGATAGCCGCATCAAGGCAGGGGCTTTCGGCGAAAAGATTTCGGGACCGCATAAGCCGACGCTGGATGAGATGGGCCCGCACGCCTCGCTGCCGGTGAAGTCGGGAGAGAAACCCTCTCGCCCTCAGATGCCGACGCGGACGCGCGAATTCGACGATCCCGCCCAAAAGAAGAGCCGTCGCGGACGGCCGCGCAAAACCGGACGTCCCGGCCAATAAGAAGCTCACGCCGTCCGACTCAAATGGGGAAGCCGATGGCCACAACGCTCTACGACCTCAGCGTTCCGACCTTCCTGCAGACCGTCAGAGCCGTCGGCGGCTTTCTTGACCGTGCGGCGCGGCACTGCGCTGAAATCGGCGCTGATCCGGACGATTTCGTGCAGGTCCGGCTCTTCGAAGACATGGCGCCCTTCCACTTTCAGATCGAAGCCGCGTGGCACCATGCCGTGTGGGGGCTGGAGGCTGCGAAAACCGGCGTGTTCGCCCCGCCCGCTTTGGTGGGGCCCGTCCCTTTCGCCGACCTGCGGGCCATGATGGACAAGGCGCAAACGGCGCTAGAGGCGTTTACCGCTGACGAGGTCAACAGCTGGGCGGGCAAGGCGTTGGATCTTCAGATTGGTCCTCGAAAGCTCCGCTTCACGCCGGAGACCCTCATTCTCTCGTTCTCACTGCCGAACTTCCATTTTCATGCCGTGACCGCTTACGACATCTTGCGCATGCGCGGCGTGCCGCTCGGAAAACGCGATTACGAGGGGCATTTACGCACCAGACCGGCCTAGATCAATGGAAAGCCGGAATCACGCACGTCAGAAAACCTCAAGGCCGTTTATGAGTTTACGCTCTAGCCCGTAGGCCAATCGGAGTCAGCTCATGCCCGTGCAATTGACCGGCTCGTGCCGCTGTGGCGCCGTGAAATTTTCCTGCGATAGCCATACGCCGCAACCGTATCAGAGATGCTACTGCTCCATCTGCCGGAAGACGGCCGGCGGCGGCGGGTATGCGATCAATCTCGGCGCAGATGCGCGCACCTTGAAAATCGACGATCCGCACAAGGTCATTCAAATTTTCCGCGCTGAAATCCGCCAGGACGATGGAACCTGCGAACGTTCGACCGCCGAACGGAATTTCTGTTCGCGATGCGCAACCGCGCTCTGGCTGTTCTCGCCGGAATGGCCGGAACTGGTGCATCCCTTCGCATCGGCCATCGACAGCGAACTGCCGGTGCCGCCATCGTCCGTGCATTTGATGCTGCGCTATAAGCCGAGTTGGGTTCAGCCGAAC
>DATLJG010000166.1:0-6855 GCA_035538995.1 Hyphomicrobium sp.
GTCACGCGCGGATCGGTCAAGCCCGCCAGCGCCAGGATATGCGGGTAGGGCTTCGCTTCGACATTGTCGTAGGGCGAGTAACTTCGAATGATGTCGAAGTCGTCCTTGTTGGTCAGAGGGTTTCCCCATTCCGGCCATTCCGGCGGCGTCAGCGGCAGGTCCTTGTCGAGCATCGTGTTCAGAACGTCGACGAACGGCACGTCGGCGATGATGCCGAGGAACAGATCGGGCGCCATGTTGGTGATCGCGCCCATCAGCATGCCGCCCGCCGAACCGCCGTTGGCCACGATCCGGCCGCGCTGCGTGAAGCCTTCTGCGATCAGATGCTCTCCGGCCGCGATGAAGTCGGTGAACGTGTTCCGCTTCTTCGTCATCTTGCCGTCGGTGTACCAGCGGAAGCCCTTGTCCTTGCCGCCTCGAACATGTGCGATGGCGAAGATGAAGCCGCGATCGACGAGCGACAGCCGCCCAGTCGAGAACGCTGCGGGCATGGCGATGCCGTAAGCGCCGTAGCCATAGAGGAACAGCGGCGCGGTGCCGTCGAGCGGCGTCGTCTTCTTGTAAAGCAACGTCACCGGAACCAACTCGCCGTCTTTGGCCGGAGCGAGCAAGCGCCGCGTGACGTAATCGGCCGGGTTGTGTCCGCTCGGAACCTCCTGCCGCTTGCGCAGCGTGCGCGCCCGCGTCGCCATATCGTAGTCGTAGGTTTCGGCGGGTGTCGTCATCGACGAATAGGTGAAGCGGATGCGGGTCGTGTCGAACTCGTATCCGGTACTCAAGCCGAGCGCGTAGGCTTCTTCGTCGAACGCGATGGCATGCTCGCCGGAGAGATCGAGCAACTCGCCGCCGTCATCAGAATTCAGCGGCGTAACGACGATGCGCGGCAGACTGTCCTCGCGTTCGAGACGCGCGATGTGATTAGCTAAAACGCAAACGTCGATGATCAGGCGCCCGGGCTTGTGCGGGACGATCTCGCGCCAGTTGGCTTCGTTCGGTGCCTGCACCGGCGCGGTGACGACGCGGAAATCTTCGGCGCGATCCGAGTTCGTCGTTATGATGAGATGTGCGCCGTGATGCTCGACATCGTATTGGTGCCCGACCCGGCGCCGCGCCACCAGTTGCGGCGCCTCGGTTGGAGCGTCGGCATCGATCAGGCGGACCTCGCTTGTCTCGTGATCGTGAATCTCGATCGTGATGAACTTGCGCGATTGCGTCGAGGAAATCCCGACGAAAAATCCTGAATCTTGTTCCTCGTAAACAAGCACGTCGTCGCTGACGGGCGTTCCGATCGTGTGGCGGTAGACGAACAGCGGCCGCTGGTTGTCATCGACCTTGATGTAGAAAAGGGTCTTGCCGTCGCTGGCCCACTCGACGGCGCCGCGCGTGTCGGGAATTTCATCGGCGAGATCCTTGCCCGTTGCGAGATCGCGGATGCGGATGGTGTAGAGCTCCGAGCCTTTGTCGTCCGTCGCATAGGCGAGCAGCTTGTGATCTTCGGAATGAGCGACGTCGCCGAGATCCCAGTATTTCTTGCCCTCGGCCTCGGCGTTGCCGTCGAGCAGGACCTCCGCCTCGTCGGCGTTGCCGCCGCGCGGCATGCGGCAGAACTGGGGATATTGTCCGCCGGTGACGAAGCGCGGGAAATACTCGTACGGCCCGTGCGGCTGCGGCACCTGCCGGTCGTCCTCCTTGAGGCGGCCCTTCATTTCGCGGAACAGCGTCTCCTGCAGCGCTGTCGTGTCCGCCATCATCGCTTCGGTGAAAGCGTTCTCGGCTTCGAGGTGCGCCCGAATGTCGGCGGCGAGCGTCGCCGGTTTGCGCATCACCTCCTGCCAGTTCTCGGCTCTGAGCCACGCATAGGCGTCGGCGAGCGTTTCGCCATGATGCGTCGCGGTAACCGGCTCGCGGCGCGCGATCGGTGGAGCGGGAAGAGCGGCGTTCTCGGCGGCAGCGGGCTGTTGCGATGTCGACGAAGAGGCGGTCGGCGATGTCATGGGAATAAGAAAGCCTTTCATTCGGAAAGCCGGGGTCGGCTTGCCATGGAGGTTTTTCACCCGTCGCGCTCCGGCGTCAACGCGCGGCGGTCATGTAGTAAAGTCGCAATGGAGTGGCACGGATAGCAAGCATTAGTGATGTCGGAATGTAGCGGTTACGAGCGATTGACAATGCAGATTTCCTGTAGTCAAAGCATTCACAAGTGAAAGCACGTTGATTTTCTAGCCTCCGTAGACAACGCCGAAATGTGGCTAAGATCTACGCCCAACTATAATTTCTCAGGGATGCAGTCCCATCTCCTATGCCTGCTCCGAAACCCGGCTCGATAGAAGTAGCGGAAGACGTAAAGATGGACAGCCAAGCCCAGCCTGAGCTTGTGACGATTACCGCAACGATCGTCGCGGCATATGTCAGCAATAATTCGATCGCATCGACGGATTTGCCCGGGCTCATTGCGGAGACGCACGCCGCGCTCAGCCGCGCAGCCGGCCGCGCCGCGCCGCCAGAGCGCGAGGAGGCGAAGCCAAAGATCGCCGTTAAGAAGTCCGTCATGCCGGACTACATCATCTGTCTCGAAGACGGAAAGAAGTTCAAATCTCTGAAGCGGCATTTGCGGACGCACTACAACTTGTCGCCGGAAGAATATCGCGAGAAGTGGAGCCTGCCGCCGGATTATCCGATGGTGGCGCCGAACTACGCCAACGCCCGCTCGCAGCTTGCGAAGAAGATGGGCCTTGGAACGCGGCGCGAACGCTGATCGCGCGCTCGTCTTCAATTGCTCAATCGTGAACGCACTGTCGATGCCGGCAATATCGCTCATGCGCTAGAAGCGCGCTGAGTTCTGCACGCTCGTCCCTGAGAAGCCGGGAAAGAATGGCATGGCGCACGAGATCGTACGCCGGGTCTCCTGCACGGCCGCGCCGGCGTTCCTGTCTGAGCGCACGATCGACAACCGCAATGAGCTTCTTGCGGCCATCGACGCTCCGGTCGGCAAGCTCGTGCGGCCACAGCGGCAATACGTGCTTGGCGACGTCAACGCGGCTGGCCCCTGAATTGCGATCCTGAGATTTGAATCCGCCCGTGCGCGGCGCGATGTTCCGTATCGAAACGCTATGCTGCATGGCGCAGCAGTGTGATGTCCCGCCAACGGGCGGGGATAAATTTGTGATCGGGCCTTGCCGGTAAGGTGAACGTCGCGGAGCAGAAAAAACTTATCCCCGCTATCTGCCGAGGCCTTATCCTTCACGTCTCCTTTCGCTCTTGAAAGAGCATGAGCCGCCGGTCGGCGCCGGTCACGACGGAGCGCATGGCGCTGCGGAATTTCAATCATTCCGAGGGAAAGACCTATGCTTCAAGTCTCCCGCACTTTGGCATTGAAAACGCGACCGCGATCCGGCGCACTTTCTGCGATGACCGCGCCGCCTGGCCATCTGCAGGCACGCCGTGCGCTCGACTACGCAATGACGAGCGTCTTCGGCATCGAGGAGGGAGTGCTCTGGCATGGAACGCGCGGCGTCCGCGACATCGCCTTCGCGCGCCAGGTCGCAATGTATCTCGCGCACGTGTCATGCGGCATGACGCTGACCGATGTCGGCGCCATGTTCGGTCGCGATCGCACGACCGTTTCCTATGGATGCCTCAAGGTCGAATATCGCCGTGACGATCCGGTTTTCGATCGCACGATGGATCTTCTCGGCTGGGCGCTCCCGACGCTGGTGATGCGCAGCGAAACGCGCCGCACGCACTGACGCGCGCCGAATTCAGAGCAAGCAAGTGAGATGATGATGGTATCAAAACAATACCGCGCGCCATCCCGTGCTGGGACGCCGGAACGCGATCTGAAGGAGAGCCCGCTGGCATGGCTCGCGCGCCGCAAGGACAAGGACGGCCGGCCGTTGCTCAGCGATGAAGAATTCGATGCCGGAGAAAAGCTGCGCGCCGATTTCTGGTTCGCTCAAATGACGCCGCGCGTCACCGCTAACTGGTCGCTGTTGTTGAGTGCCGGAGGCAATTCGCGCGGCGCCCCGGACGCCGGCATCGACATGAAGGATTCAATCGTCGCCGCCCGCGAACGTGTCCGCCGGGCGCTGGCAAGCGTCGGGCCCGATCTCGCCGGCGTCCTGATCGATGTGTGCTGCCACTTGAAGGGGCTCGAAGCGAGCGAGAAGGCGAGCGGCTGGCCGCAGCGATCCGGCAAGATCATTCTGCAGATCGCGCTTCGCCAACTCGCCCGTCACTACGGCATGTTGCAAAGCGTGCCCGCCGCCGCGGCGATGCCGGTGCGGGTCCGTCACTGGGGCACAAGCGATTTTCGCCCGGCGCTTGAAACCGACGCGGGCTGCTGATCAAGCGGCGAGCATCATCTCCGCATCGGAGCGGATGCGCTTCACCATCGACGCCAGCCCGTTCGATCGCTGTTGGGTCAAATGTTCCCTGAGGCCAAGCTCCGAGAAGATGCCTTCGGCGTCGGCCTTGACGATCTCGTCGAGCGTCTTGCCGTCGTAGATTGCAAACAGCACCGCGATGAGACCCTGCACGATGTGCGCGTCGCTGGCGCCCTGCATCGTCATGCGGTCGATCTTCGGATCGTCCGGCGCTTTCGTGCGCTGGGTGGCGAGCCAGACTTGGCTGGCGCAGCCGCGCACCTTGTTGGCGTCCGTCCGCAACGCATCCGGCAGCGGCGGCAGCGCACGACCGAGTTCGATCACGTAGCGATAGCGATCCTCCCAATCGTCGAGGAGCGCAAAATCGGCGCGGATGTCGTCAATCGTCATCGGAAATTCCAAAACGCAGCCCGCAAAATCGGGCGCACCCTAGAAATAGGTGCCCGACCCCCCTCGGGGCAAGGCTGGAATTGGCCTCAGATGCTGCCTTTGTTCGCCTTTTTGCCGCGCCATTGCGGCTCTTTATCGAGCGGCGTCAACGTCCCCATCTCGCGCTCGAGCACAGCAGGCTTATACGGCCGATCATCATGTTCGGCCGCTGCCGTCTCATTTCCCGCGCCCTGCCTCTCGCTCATCATGTCGTAGGCAAGTTTGGCGCCGAACTGAGCTTTGGTGACGAATTGTGACCACAACTCAGATCCCTTTGTGCAGGTCTCGGGATTGCGGTCGCAAAATGTGACGACCCACTCGGCGGTGGCGCCGGCGCGCTCATAAAGACGCTGCTGTTGATCCCGGTCCGAAGGGAGCAATGCAACTCCCACGGCGACGACGGCGGCGATACGCAACAAACCCATGTTTCGACCTTCGCAAGTGTTCGCAGGAGCGGAAGGAGAAACGCCCCTTGGCAACCTTAATACCAAATCGGATTCAAGACCGCGCTAGCGCGGGCTGTGCAATTCGAAGCGTTTTCGACGAGAATTTGAGGCAAATTTTGATCAAATGCTTTGTATTTTCTGAACCCAATTCCGACGGTTAAGAAGACCTTAACGGCTCGTCGCGATACTCGTCCTCTCTGCCTGCAAGATGCGAACGGGACTGCCAACACATGACCGGAAGGGATCGCAAGATCGCAATCGGCGCCTCGGTGCTGATGACCCTCAGCGTAGCGGTCAACCTGGCGGCGTTTCAGGGTAAGGGGCAGGGGACTGCCATCGAGACGGGCGGCTTGCCGACGCGAGGCTCGTGGGTCGATGGGCCCGGTCTTGCGCTCGGGCCTGCCTCACCCGCCACGGTCGCTCCGGCATTGCCGGGTCCGGCAGCACCGTCCGACACCGACCAGAAGGACGACGTCAACACCGCCGAGCTGACGCGCGGCATCCAGCGTGAGCTCGACGCGCGCGGTTACGACGCCGGATCTCCCGACGGCATCGCCGGTCTCGTCACCCGCGCCGCGATTTTCGCATATGAGTTCGACAACGGCCTGGTCCTGAGCGGCAAGCCGAGCGAAGCCCTGTTGAGCCAGATCGTGCTCGGCAGTTCATCGCTGGAGCAGAACAACGCTCGTCCCGGCAAAACCATCTCGCCCGAAGGCGAGGCGCTGGTGCGCGACGTCAAGCAGAAGCTCGATGCGCTCGGCTACCGGACCGGCGCTGCGGGCGGCGCTTTGACGCCTGAGCTTGCGCGCGCCATCCGCGATTTCGAGACCGCGCAAAAGCTCAAGTCGAGCGGCCGCATCTCGGGGCCGATGATGAGCCGGCTGATCCGTTTGCAGGGGCAGGCCAAGACGCACCGTGCCGCGGCCACGCGGACGGGATCGCGCTAGGCCGCGCCTTGAACTTTCTGCTAGCCTTCGCGCATGCGCCTTAAATCGGAAATCTGGGTCAAAGCCTATTTGCGCCGCTGCGTCGCCAACGGCGCCAGCGGAGTCGTTGCGCGTCACGGCGATGACGACGCGGGAGCCATTTTCATCAAGATCGTGCGGCCGGATCTGACGGCTGCGGTCTTCGCCCCGGCTCCGGCAGGACTTGACGGCGCCGACTTCGAGCGCCGCTGGGTCGCACAGTTCGATGGCGGCTATATCCCGGAGGCCGAGGCCGAGGCCTTTCTTACGCGCGAGGCGCGTTTCGACAGCGACGTCTGGGTCGTCGAAATCGAGGATCGCGAGGGCCGGAATTTCCTCGGTGACGAATTGATGGCGTGATGCCTTTGCCTTCGCCGCAAGGCTTTTCAAGGTTAACGGTGCGCATTCCGGGCCGGCAGCGGCGCGGCTGTCGAGAAGCTGACAAATTCGTGGCGGAGGGTCATGCGCTTGTCTGTCGTTTTGCGTAACGGAGTTCGCCGATGTCTTCTGATACCCGTGGAGTACTTATTCTCGGCGAAGGCGCCGTGCTGAAAGGCGACGTCAAGAGCGGCCGCCGCGTCGAGGTCTGGGGCTACATCGAAGGCGGCGTGACGGCCTCCGAAGTCATTGTGGAGG
>DATLJG010000167.1:0-7081 GCA_035538995.1 Hyphomicrobium sp.
TAGGCCGCTGACGGGCCACTTCGACAGAATGATCGCGCCGGCCAGGATGCCGACAATGCCGGAGAAAAGCAGCAGTCCGCCGAACCACTCCCAGTACTGAACAGCCTGGACGATGCGAACGATGCCGGAGGCAATGAGAGCGAGGGCGAATACCAACGTCAGGACGACGGAGGCTCTCGCCGGATCGGTTATCAGCATCAATCCGGCGATGACATAGAGGACGCCGACGAGCAGTCTCAGAAAAAAGCCGCGCCAGTATTGTGCCGAGAATGACTGAAACACTTCCGCGGCGCCCGCTACGAGCAATAAAACGCCGATCAAAAATGCGCTGATCACGGTTGCCGCCACGACGTCGCCAAGGACGAAGAAGCCGGCAAAAACGAAAATAGCGCCGACTAGAATTGCGCCCCACCAACTGGGGTCGGCTTCCGAGCGGGTCTCTGGAATAGGATTGGCCGTCATGACAGTACTCCTAAGCGCTACATGAATGGACGATTGCGTGGTTTCGGCTGGCGACTCCCGATTTCTGCCTCACGCGCGAGTGCGGGTCTCATTCTTCAGTTTTCGAACTGAATCGAGTGTTAAGTCAGTCGCTTGTTGTGGGCGTTGGGCGTCCGCCCGGCGAGGGCCGGTCGTTCAAAAAATACGAATGGTTGCGGAATCAAGAATAGGAACGACGGCGGTGCCGTGGCGGAAAAATACTTCATAGCACGAACTCCTTGGTGATCCGAAAATGAGCCGCCAAGTGTCCCCCGTCTACTCGCAGTATAGAGAAATTGCGCGCTAGCGTCTCCTGACAATGTGATGATGTATCTAAAATTGGTGCACATCTCGCCGATGGCGCCGGGATTACGATCTGCCTTTAATTTACGGCGTTCGATTGGGTGTCCATTAGGCTTAACGAGGCAGCCTTCGAAATACGCCGGGAGCGCGTCGGATCCGAGGTGTTGCGAGAGTGTGGCGCTATGGGCCGGGGAAACGCGCCCCTTTGAGAGCAAGGAGCGGAGTGATACCGGCTTCTCGATGGTTTAGGCTCCCGCTCATGATGCCAGCACATATGATCCGCAGCGTTCGAGACGACGAGTATTCGGGGCCGCTAGAGGATCTGTGGTGGGACGCAGTCACGCGGCGCGATCCCGGCTTCGACAAGACGTTCTGCTTTGGCGTGAAAACGACTGGAATTTACTGCCGGTCCTCGTGCCCGGCCCGGCATGCCAAGCGGGACAACGTGATCTTTTTTCGGTCGCGTCAGGACGCGGAAGCCGCAGGGTTCCGGCCGTGCAAGCGCTGCAAGCCGGATCAACCCTCTATCCACGATCAATATATCACGAAGGTCGCTGAAGCGTGCCGGCTGATCGAAGCGTCGGAAACCATTCCGACGCTAGCTGAGCTTGCCGATGCGGCGGGGGTCAGTGCGTTTCATTTTCACAGGGTCTTCCGGGCCGTTACAGGCGTGACGCCGAAAGCCTATGCGGAGGCGCATCGCCAGAAACGACTTCGCGACGAAATGAAGGAGAGCAACACAGTGACGGGGGCGATCTTCGGTGCGGGCTTCAATTCCAGCGGTCGCTTCTACGAAAATTCTGACGCGGTTCTCGGTATGACACCTTCCGATTTTCGCGCTGGGGGAGCCGATATCAAAATGCGTTTCGCCATCGGGCAATGTTCGCTCGGATCGGTTCTGGTCGCGGCGAGTGAAAAGGGCATTACGGCGATTTTTCTCGGCGATGATCCGGAAGCGCTCGTGCATGATCTCAAGGAAAGATTTCCACGAGCGACGTTGATCGGCGGCGACCCCGCCTTTGAGACGATCGTTGCACGGGTGGTCGCTTTTGTTGAGGTGCCGGAGGCCGGGCTGGATTTACCGCTCGACGTCCGGGGCACCGCCTTCCAGCATCGCGTCTGGCAGGCGCTGCGCGAAATACCGGCGGGAACGACCGCGTCTTATTCGGAAATTGCAGAACGTCTCGGAATGCCGAACGCGGTTCGGGCCGTTGCCGGGGCGTGCGCGGCAAACAAAATCGCCGTCGCAATTCCCTGCCATCGTGTCGTCCGCAATGACGGATCATTGTCCGGATATCGATGGGGCGTCGATCGCAAACGGGCGCTCCTTGCACGTGAGGACGAATCATCGTCGTGATGGCGTGCGCCGGTTGGGTTTCCCTATAGGGAATTTTTGACAGGCGCGGCGGTGGCTGGAATTCGTCCGATGCCGCATAATCACTGCGCTGCCGATTTTCATTAATAGTTTAGATATACAATTCGGCGACACCTGACTGGGAATTTTCGATCTCCCTTGAGTTATTCCCGGTCGTGGATGTGAGCCTTCTGCAACGACGCAAGTCCTATGGCCCATTTGAATGACATCTACGATCGGGCGTCGCAGCTTGCCAAATTCGGCGCGTGGGAATGTGATCTCAATACGGAAGAGCTGACGTGGACCGTCGGTGTCTACGATCTCTTCGAGCTCCCGTATCAACCGCATCTTCGCCGGTCGATGATCCTCGATTTCTATGAGGATGAGTCCCGCGCGCTCATGGAACGTGTTCGCGCCGAGGCGATTGCCGGCGAGGGGCCGTTCTCGATCGATGCGCGTATTCGGACGCGGCGGGGCCGGGGCCGATGGATGCGTCTCAGCGGCAATGCGATATTTGAAGGCGGGCGTGCGATCCGGCTGTTTGGAGCGAAGCAGGACGTCACGCAGGAAAAAGAACTCTGGGACCGGTTGCGGCACCTCGCGGAACGAGATCCGCTGACGGGCTTGGCAAATCGAGGCGTGTTTGAAGCGCGCTGCCACGAACTCAGCAAATGCGACGCGGGCGACGTTTCGATTGCCGCGTTGGCGTTGATCGATCTCGATCACTTCAAGAGCATCAATGACCGGCTTGGCCATTCGGCGGGCGACGAATGCCTGCGCCAGGTTGCCGACCGGCTGTATCGGATATTCGGTGGCCGGAATGTCGTCGCGCGCATTGGCGGCGATGAGTTTGCGCTGCTCTTGAAGGGACCGCGCTCGGTGATGCAGATCAAGCAGACACTCGCCTCGGCATTGCGGGCTCTGTGCAGGCCGGTCATGTGGCGGGATTTGCGTATCGACGTCGGCATTTCGATCGGCGTCGCACTCCTGAAGCAACCGGTCTGCCGTGATCCGGCGGTGTTGTTCGCCGAGGCCGATACGGCTCTTTATGCGGCGAAGGCGGCGGGCCGGAGGAGCTTCCGTATTTTTGGCGAGGACCCGGACGAGGACTTCGTGCCGTCGCCGCGCAGAGCGGGCGTCGTGCCACTGCGGTTTGAGCGATAACGGACGTCGACCGCTCACCGGGGCATCACGGCGGCCACGACCCCTTCCGCCGGTAGAGGAACGGCTACGCCGTCCGATCGGCATCTCACCTAAAAAAGGCATTTGACGGACGGCCGAAGCAGCGACAGGCTCGTTGGCGGCGGAGCGCGTGCCGCGGTTTCCGCCTCGGGAGCCTCAAGGTGAACGGAGATCGATTATCCGTTTTGGGCGGTAGGGCATGTCTCGCCGCCGGTTCCGCGTGGCATTGGCCGACGGCGCTCGTCTGCTTTGGCAGAGCGTTCCGGGCGGCGCGTGTTCGTTTTTGTTTTGGGCTGTACGGCCAACCCCTCATCGTATGTTCCGGGGGGCGACTGAGTGCACTGCATAAAAGGCGTCGATGGATATCAACTCGGCGTTTGCCAGAAGTCGAGGCTTTCACTCGCGCCAGACCGAACGTCGTCAAACTCCGTGAAGGAGCGCCCGCGTCGGTTGGCGTGCTGTTCACCGATACTGCTGCCTCACAACATTTTTGAAGGAGATTTGATTATGGAGCGTTCCGATACGTCAATGCCTCCAGTTTTTGCGGCCGAGCCGATGCTGCATGCCTTGGCTGAGAACTGGTGGTTGATCCTTCTCAAAGGCATCTGCGCGATCATTTTTGGGCTTCTGGCGCTGGCGTGGCCCGGTGTCACCGTCCTGACGCTCGTCCTGTTTTACGGCGCTTTCGCGCTGGTTGACGGCGTGCTGGCGCTGGCGGCTGCCATCAAGGGCGGCGTGCCGGCACCGCGCTGGTGGCTGGCGGTGGTCGGTATTATCGGCATCGGCGCGGGAATCCTGACATTCGCGTGGCCGGGCATTACGGCGCTCGTTCTGTTGTTCCTCATTGCGTCGTGGGCGATCGCCACCGGGATTATGCAAATCATCGGCGCTATCCGGCTGCGGAAGGAAATCGACGACGAATGGCTGCTGATCGCCAGCGGGGCGCTGTCGGTGCTATTCGGCATCATCCTCGTGGTTCAGCCGAAAGTCGGCGTGTTGGCGCTCGTGTGGGTTATCGGCGCTTATGCCATTCTCTATGGCGTCCTCCTTTGCGGCTTCGCATGGCGCATCCACAAGCATAGCAGCGTAAAGCCAGCCTAGGGCCGTCCGGCAGGCGGCGGACCGGCGCGATTCGTTTCGCCCGGCCGCTGCGGCCGCTACTGCTCCATTTCCGGATGCGGCGCGCGGTCGCGTACGAGGGCCTTGTTGCCGAAAACGGGCGTCGCAATCTCTATGACTATGGGAAAGCGCCTCCGCGACCTTCCCGGAGTTGCGCCGCAATACGACCTGGGTTAACACCGGGAAAACGTTCACGGCGTCGTCATGCGCCCCCTGTGGGCTCGCATGCTCAGCGGACGAGATGCGATGATCGACCTAGCTTCACATTACCTGCCGATCGCGATTTTCATTGGAGTCGCGCTGTTTATCGGTGGCGCGCTTATGCTCGCGCCATTTCTCGTCGCCTACCGCAATCCGGACCCGGAAAAGGTCTCGGCTTACGAATGCGGCTTCAATGCCTTCGACGACGCGCGCATGAAGTTCGACGTGAGGTTCTATCTCGTGTCGATCCTGTTCATTATTTTCGACCTGGAGATTGCGTTCCTGTTCCCCTGGGCGGTGGCCTTCAAGGAGATCGGCGTGTTCGGCTTCTGGTCGATGATGGTATTTCTGGGCGTGCTGACCGTCGGCTTTATCTACGAATGGAAGAAGGGCGCGCTCGAATGGGATTAATTCGCGCGAACGACGATCACGACCGGCTAATTTTTGACCGCGCCTTTGACCGGGTGCGGGAAGGCGGGGCGCCCGCGGGAACTTCTGTGGTCGCCCGGGCCGACGATCCGTTTTTCACCGGCGTTTCGAACGAATTGGCCGACAAGGGGTTCCTGGTCACGACCGTGGATGACCTCATTACGTGGGCGCGGACCGGCTCGCTGATGTGGATGACGTTCGGGCTCGCGTGCTGCGCCGTCGAGATGATGCAGGCGTCGATGCCGCGCTACGATCTGGAGCGCTTCGGTTTCGCGCCGCGGGCTTCGCCGCGCCAGTCGGACGTCATGATCGTCGCCGGAACGCTGACCAACAAGATGGCTCCGGCGCTGCGGAAGGTCTACGACCAGATGCCCGAGCCGCGCTATGTCATCTCGATGGGAAGCTGCGCTAACGGCGGCGGCTACTATCATTATTCGTATGCCGTCGTGCGCGGTTGCGATCGTATCGTTCCGGTCGATATCTACGTGCCGGGATGCCCGCCGACGGCGGAAGCGCTTCTTTACGGCGTGCTGCTGCTGCAACGGAAGATTCGCCGAACGGGAACGATCGAGAGATAGGCAAACTCGGAAAGCCGTGCCGTGACTTCGAGCCCGATCTTCACCGCGTTCCGATGCGAACCGACAAGAAGCCTTAAACGAGTGCTGCTCCGATGGATACCGCAAGCCTTCTAAGTCATGTCAGTTCGCTCCTCGGAGCAGACGTCATCGCGACCGACGATGCGTATGACGAGGCGTCCATCACCGTCGCGCGAGATCGCATCGCCGAGGTTCTGACGAAGCTCCGCGACGATCCAAAGTGTCTGTTTGAAGTTCTGATCGACATTTGCGGCGTCGATTATCCTGTGCGCGAACACCGGTTCGACGTCGTTTATCACCTGCTGTCGCCGCGCCTCAATCAGCGCATCCGCATCAAGATCATGACCGATGAAACAACGCCGGTTCCGAGCGTGAACGACGTCTTTCCGGCGGCCAATTGGTACGAGCGCGAAGCCTACGATATGTACGGCATTCGCTTTACCGGACACCCCGATTTGCGGCGGCTGCTGACGGACTATGGCTTCCAAGGCTATCCGCTGCGCAAGGATTTCCCTCTCACGGGGTATGTCGAGGTGCGCTACGACGACGAGAAGAAGCGCGTCGTCTATGAACCGGTCAAGCTGACGCAGGAATTCCGCGATTTCGACTTTGAAAGCCCGTGGGAAGGTCCGGACTATCTGCTGCCGGGCGATGAGAAAGCGCATCGCTCGTAGTGTCGGGAATAGACTCTTGTGCAATCGTCTCAATCAACAGCGTGGTGCGTTTCGGGATCGAACTGCAACGTCGAGCAATTGAATGGAATTGGAAACGAATGTCGCGATCTCGGCCGGGCTTCTGGTCGCTGCGTTCGTGCTCGATTGGCCGCGTGCGCTGGCTGGGGCGATTTTCGGGCTATTGAGCCGGTTTCTGCCCTACGCGACGATCGTCGTTCCTCTCGGCGTCGTCGTCATCGCGGTGATCGGCGAATTCGTCTATCCGCTCATCGGCCGGACGGAGGGGCCGAGCTTCGGATCGCTGCTGCTGGGGGTCTTTTCGGTCGCGGCCACAGCGTCAAATATCTATATTACGATCCGCAACTTGAAAGACAGGCTGTGAGGACGCCGCGGTGAAACCTTCGCTCCAAGCAGGCGCGCGCACCGAGTTTTCGTACCGCATTCCAGCGACGAAGACGGTGCCGCATCTCTTTCCGGAAGCCCGCGACTTTCAACTCATGCCGACCGTTTTCGCGACGGGCTTCATGGTCGGGTTGATGGAGTGGACGTGTCTGCATGTCCTCGAATCGCATCTCGAAGAGGGCGAGGGATCGCTAGGCGTGCACATCGACGTGTCGCACATCGCGGCGACGGTGCCCGGGCAGACGGTGACGGTCGAGGCGGAGTGTACAAAGGTCGAGGGCCGGCGCGTGTTTTTTCACGTCAAAGCTCATGACGGTATTGACCTGATCGGCGAGGGCGAG
>DATLJG010000168.1:0-4911 GCA_035538995.1 Hyphomicrobium sp.
TCGTCCTTGGCGAACTCACGCTTATCTGGCTCCAACTTCCAAAATATCCCGGGTGAATTTGGCAAGGCTGCCATTGCCTAAACTTCCAAAGCAAGCGCCGCTTGTGTGGTCCCGATGGGAGGGCATTCGGCTCGTCCAGACGCGGGCGAAATAATGGAAGTTGGGAGAAATGCCATGACGAAAACGACGATCTTAGCGACCGCTGCCGTGCTCTTGTTTTCCGGTGCGGCGCTTGCCGATGACTGGGCCAGCAAATTCAAGACGGTCGACACGGACGGCAACGGCTCGATCAGCCGCGTCGAATGGGAAGCGAACGTGTCGAAGCTGAAGCTCGATCCGGCCCCGACCTTCACGGCGATGGACGCCGACGTGAACAACAGCGTCGATGACAGCGAATGGGCCACTGCTGAAAAAATGGCGAAAGCCTTCCCCGTGGCTTGCAAGTCTTCCAGCGAGTCCTGGTGTCCGAAGCAGTACTAATTCACTCGGGCATTGTGCCTTAGATGAAAACCCGGCGGGCAACTTCCGGGTTTTCTATTTCGAAAGATGAGACAGCCCAAGTCACGCGACACGTCATGCGGCTGGCGCGGCGATCGTCGCGATCGATGCACGTTCAGGAATGGCGCGCGACAGGAGACGTTGCCTTGCCCTTATGGCGGTAGATCAGACCGGGCAGCATAATGAATTCTCCCGGCCCGAGCGCCGCGTCATCAAATCCGCCATCTTTGCGGCGGGGCGCAACACCCGAATAGACAAACAAACGTCCGAAGGCGTCGCGCACGACCTCTGCAAATCTCTTGCCCGCAAAAGTTCCGATCGGCGGACCTTCCGGTTTCGGATTGTTCAGGATCAGAAATTCGATCGGCCGCCTACGTGTCATTGCAAACATTGTGTGTTGTCCTGGCTCTCTAAGCCTAACCCAACACAGGCAATCAGGTTGCGCGCGTCGCTTCGGGTTGTCGTGCGGCGCACAGAAAGCGCGCGGACTGCGGCTGCATCGATATTGCGATGCGCGCACGCGGCACCGTCATGTTGGCGGGCGGCAATGTTTCGTGCAGTGCACTGAGCAACGGCCGATGCCGCACTGCTTTCGCCAGAACAATTTTTCGAGAGACGACGCGAGAATTACGGGACGTTCACATATCTGGTGCATTCGCCATGCTCCGAGAAAAAGGAAGCGGCATATG
The DNA here is from genome assembly GCA_035538995.1 of Hyphomicrobium sp. GTDB lineage: Bacteria > Pseudomonadota > Alphaproteobacteria > Rhizobiales > Hyphomicrobiaceae > Hyphomicrobium_B. Next base: position 1,188 of record DATLJG010000168.1, read on the forward strand.
TCGCGCGCTTCCTTTTCTCGATTTATGACGCCTCGATCCGCGACCCGATTGTCGCAGCGGCTTGCGTCACTTACGCGCGCCGGGATTGTTCTGCATTTCGGTGCCTGCAATCGAACCGTCCGCAGGCTTTGCATTCGGCGTGGCCGTCATTCCGTGCGTATCGCTGTTCACGCCGGGCTCATTCTGCATCTGTTTTTCCGAAAGGGAGCCGGAATCGGGCTTTGCTGTCGCATTTGAAGTCGAACCGCCCATCGTGCCAGGATGGTCGCCCATAGCTTTCGTCGTAATGTTGCCGTCTGCGGCAAATGCAATGGAGGCCGACAAGGCAAGCGCCGTCGCTGCCAGAAATGGCTTCATAATCATGGGAACGTCTCCATATTTTGGAACAGGTTAAACTTTATCGGTGCGAGACGAGAGGAATGCCGGGTGCGTACTCTCGGACTTGCAAGGGTGTCTACGGAGAGCGCTTCGCGTTCGTTTCACCGATGATGAAATTCACTTCCGGTGCGATGTTCGACACATGCTCATGTCGTTAACGGAATGAACCCTGTTCCTTGCGGAACAGCCTAAATGATCGCTGTCGAGCATTCGTAAAATCATACCGACCACTACAAAGGATCGTGTCATGCGCGGAATAACAGTCGCCGTATCCGCAATCGCCGTTTTAGGCCTGACGCCTGTCGCGTCCGCCGGTGCAGCAGCAGCGGCTTCAGACCCGACCGGAATTTGGATCAACGATACAGGCCGGGGCGCGATTGAAATCAAGCCGTGCGGCGACAAGCTCTGCGGCAAGGTCGTTTGGGTGAAAAGCAACGCCGACGCGAAGGGTTGCGGCAAGCAGATCATCGGCGATGTGGTTGCTGCAGGCGGTGGCCATTGGGGCAACGGCTGGATCTATTCACCGGAACGCGGGCGCAAATATAACGTCGAGCTGACTCCGCTCGCCAACGGAACGTTGCGTGTCACGGGATATGCGGGCTTGCGCTTTCTTTCAAAGACGATGATCTGGAAACGAGCGTCCTCGGACTTGCAGCTCTGCGGCCAGATCGAAGCGAAGGCGAACGAGCCCGCCGCTCCCGACAAGCCGAATGCAACGACTGCGGCTGCGACCGATGCGAAGACCGGCGATAGCAAGACCGCGACGAACGACAGCAAGCCCGCAACAAAGCCGGACGCCGCGAGCGAACCGCAGGTTGCCGCGGCGCTGCCTCCGAAGGTGCAAACACCACCTGCCGTCACGTCCAGCGCGACGCCGCCGGTTTCAACTTCGAAAAACTCAGACGAAGCAGCAGCGAAGACGGAGTCAGCACCGCCGCCAACAGCTTCGAAGGACAGCGAGTCGAAAGCGGCGCCTCCAGAGGCCACTCAACCGGACGATCAGACAGCATCGGCTGACGACGGCGCTTCGGATCTCGAGAACAAGCTCAACGATCTCGGGCTCGGCAAGATCTTCACCAAGACCAAATCCGGCAAGTGCAAAGTCGATTTGCCGTGGGTCAAGGTCACGATCGACTGCGAACAATAGAACAAGCGCGCGCGGCGGCGGCTGTCACAGGGCCGGCGCCGCCGCGTATTGATGCCTTGCGAGGCGCGCGATCACTCCGCTCATATCCGAGCACCGCGGCCGGTGATAGCGATCGATGTTGCCCAGGTATTTCTCGCGCGTGACCATGTTCGGATGCTCGCTGCCGTGGACACGCTGCTCGTCCGGGCTCATCTTGGTCTTGATCTGCAGCTTGCGGGCGATGCCTTCCTCGTTCAGGACAGCGTAGCCGTAATAGAAAATCGCCAAGTTGCCGAGCGTCGGCCGCTGATGCCAATGACGGCCGCCCTGTGGCGGATAAGCGACGGGATAATTGTGAATGCTGCGGCTGGCGCGCAAACCGAGATTGAGCTTCGTCGCAGGGTTCGGATCGGTCTCGTAGTAACCGAACGTCACCTGCTCGTGCAGCGGCAGCGAATGGAGCAACGGCTTGCCATCCCTCGGATCGACGAAAACGTAGTTGCCTAGAAAGTGCTGCGTCGGGGTGGTTATCGTATCGAGCTGCGCCACATCCCCATACAGGAACTCGGTGACGTTGAGCGCCATGCGCCAGGAGGTGCAGGTCCGTTCGTAATCCTCGACCTCGCGGTCGATGTTGGCGCTGTCGAAGTATCGATTTCGCGTCGTGTGAATTTCCCAGTCGGGGCACATCTGCTTGATGATGTCGCGGCTTGCATCCGTCGAGTTGTAGTCGATCATGATGCCATGATCGAAGATCCGCCGGTGATGCGACAGCCACCACGGCAGCAGATATTCTTCATTGAAGACGTGGCAAACGACCGTCCGCATTTTTGCACCCGGGTGTGATGACTTGTATGCGACGGCCTAGATATGTTTCGATTCGTGAAAACGCCAAAGCGGGAGGCTCCAGCGGGGGCCCTCTGGTTCGCATCCTCGGGTGCGCGGACACAAAAAAACGCGGCGACAATGCTGCCGCCGCGCGGGATTAAATTCGCGTGCAATCAACCTTAGATGAGGTCGATTTCAGCCGGAAGATACGACGTAACTTCAAGGCCGACTTCCTGCTCGCGCACGGCGGGCTTTGTCCAGGTCTTCATGGTGTCCTCCATTAGACTCCAGGAACACGATGTTCCCTGCCTAAGAATCTAGCGCTCCGCCTCGATAACGTCCAATCGCAATCGCGTGAGAAATTGATAAGTTTCTCTTATTGACCCGCTTGCCTCGCCTGATCCGACAAGGCATAGAGTCGATGAAAACGCGCCATAGCGCCAAACCACCACCACCCGGAGATCCCATACCATGCCGATGCCCGCCAACGAGATCGAGCGGATGATCAAAGCCAAGTTCCCCGACGCCGTCATCGAGCTGAAGGACCTTGCCGGTGATAACGACCATTGGGCCGCGCATGTCGTCTCGGCGGCGTTCAAGGGCAAAAGCCGCGTGCAGCAGCATCAGATGGTCTACGAGGCCCTCGGTGGCCAGATGGGCAATGTTTTGCACGCACTGCAGCTCACAACCGCAGCCGCAGCTGATTGACTTCCCAGCCCGTCTCGCCCACATCTCGGTCAACGCGGGAGCGCCGGACGGGCTGCCCCGATCTACATTTAGGAGCCTCCAGACATGGCCTCTGACCCAGTTCACCAGAAGATCGCCGACACGATTGCCGGCAATGACGTCGTGCTGTTCATGAAGGGCACGAAACAGTTTCCCCAGTGCGGGTTTTCCGCGACTGCGGCCAAAATCCTCGAGCACCTCGGCGTTCCGTTCAAGGACGTGAATGTGCTCGAAGAGCAGGACGTGCGCGAAGGCATCAAAGCCTTTTCCAACTGGCCGACGATTCCGCAGCTCTACATCAAGGGCGAGTTCGTCGGCGGCTGCGATATCATGCGCGAGATGTACGCCGCGGGCGAGTTGCACGACCTGATCTGCCAGAAGGGCATCCCGCACGCGCATCATCACGCTTAGGCGCGGACGCCAATTGCATCATTTTGAAAAGGGACCGGATATTTCCGGTCCCTTTTTTATTTGGGATTTGTGATCAGGCCGCTGGCGGCGGCGCGACGGTTTTGGCGGCCTTAACGTTGCTCCGCGATTTGCGCCATTCCTCGAACCGCTGAATGACGACGAAGAGCGACGGCACGAAGATCACCGCGAGGCAGGTCGAGGCGATCATGCCGCTGAACACGGTGATGCCGATCGATTTGCGCGCCGAAGCGCCGG
>DATLJG010000169.1:0-1940 GCA_035538995.1 Hyphomicrobium sp.
CCGTTGGAGTCGGTTTCGGAATAGATCTTCACGTTACCGGGACGATCGATGACGGCAATACTCGTGCCGTCATTGCGGCGCTCGAAACGTGCGTTCGGATTGATGCGCCGCAGCCGATCCCGCTCGTCATGCTGAATGACATAGCGGTTGTTCTGCTTGACGATCGTGCGGTCGCCTTCCTTGATGAAGGTTCTGTTGCCTTCGACTTTTTCAGTCCGGCTCTTGCGAAGATTGTCGAAGCGCTTGCGGGCATCGGCGGCGGATGGCGGCCGTGGCAGGTTGTTCCGCACGTCGTGTCCTTGTCCGCGATACGAGCCTCCATTGTTCGGAGCCGGATTGATCGTCGGATTGACAGCCGGAGGCTTTCCGCCCGGCCGTTGATTGTCGCGATCGTCGGCGTGATCGCGATCCCGCCTGTCGCCGGAGCCGCGTGGCTTGTTGTCGTTGTCGCTTGCGTGACCACGATCCGGATTGCCGCCCGGACGCCGCATCTTGTTATCGGTGTCGCTGGCTTGCCCACGATCGGGCTTGCCGTCGTGCCGCTGCATCTTGTTGTCGTCGCCGCGCGCATGGTCGCCGTCCGGCTTCCTGCGGTCGCCCGGTTTGAACTGCGCCGGACCACGGTCTTTGGACAATGTTTTGGCCGGCGGAGTTGTCGTCTTCGGCGCCGCGTTGATCACCGGGGGCTTCGCCGGCGGCCTCTGCTTTTCGTGGTGTTCCGCAGCCGGTCTCTTCGGCGGAGGAGTCCCGGTAAACCCTCGTGGCGGCTGATTGCCGGGAAGCGGTGCGTTGCCGGTATAGGGCTGCCCTCCGCGCCGCATCTCTTTCTTATCGCCGTGATCGTTGGATCGATGGTCGCCGTGCTTCTTGTTGTCTTTATCGCTGGCTGAATCTTTACCAGCCGGAGGCTTGTTATCGGCGAGGGCAACCGCCGGCATCGCAATAACAGCCGATAAAAGCGAGGCCGCTGCAAACGTGGCCCTTCGGGACAAAGTCATTGAATTCCTCTCGAATGCTACCGCAAGCCACGCAGCCCCTTCGACTCGAACCTGCGGAGAATTACTCTTGCTAGCAAAAGAGGGCTGGATACGGCATTTCTGCGGCAGCCACCGGGCAGAAGCATCAGCAAGAGTGTATTGTTGGCGATCGTGATCGCTTCGAATGCCCCCGCTATCCCGCGTCTCGGGGCAGCGACGTGCGCCTGGAGCTAATGCGCCAATGACGCCGCGAGTTCCGCGTCTTTCTCGGCGGTGCGGATGAATGCCGGACGGCTGGTGATACGTTCGACGTATCTCATGAATTCCGGCCGCTCGGGAAGCAGCTTGAAGGACGTCAGCCAGTACACACCCGAGCCGACGACAACATCGGCTGCCGAAAATTTCTCGCCGAGAATGTAAGGCCCCTTGGCGAGCGCACCGGCAAGCGTGTCGACGGTTGCATCATAGGAGCCGTAGGAAAGCGACTGAGCCGGACCGGGCTCTCGCTTCAAGGCGCGATCCATCGCTGCGGGTTCGACGGCGGCCTGATTGAAGACGATCCACCTCAGATAAGTGCCCCGCGACGGATCATCGGCCTTCGGAGCGAGGCCTGCTTCTGGAAAAAGATCGGCGAGATAGAGCGCGATTGCCGCCGCCTCGGTCACGGGCGTATCGCCATGAACGATTGCCGGCACCTTGCCCATCGGATTGATGGCCAGGTATTTGGGCGTTTTGTGCTCGCCCTTCTTCAGGTTGAGAACTTTCAACTCGTGCGGCGGCGAGCCGAGTTCTTCAAACAGCCACCGGATCGTCCGCGAACGTGTATTCGGCGCATGATAATGCACGAGCTTCCGTGTGCTCATAAAGCGATCCACTCTTTCATGTCAGGTTGCGAGCGCCGCGCGATGCGTGACCTTGATGTTGAACGCGGCGTCGAGAAGCGCTTTCGTGTAGTCGTCCTGC
>DATLJG010000170.1:0-3377 GCA_035538995.1 Hyphomicrobium sp.
TTTGTCAGTAGCAGTCGCGTCACACTGTCAAAGACTGTCATCTGTTCAATATCCGATGCGATCGAAGTGCACCGCTTGAACTGCGGTGTTTTCTTCCGTTGCTTGGACGGAGTTACAGGACTGTAGAGAAAGCGACACGGCCCAGTCATCAACAATTGGGACGTTGCCGCCGGGATCCGAAAGGTGGGGCCGGTGTCAATAATTTCGCAAAACGCCGGCTATGCCGGTGCTCACACGGTTGTCGCGCACCGTGAAATCGAGCGTCGCGCCAATTGGCATAGCGACAGCGTCATCGCCGCTCCCCGCCTGACCGTGATCGTCCCGACGTACTGCGAGGCCGAGAACATCGATCCGATGATCGCGGCGCTCGATAACGCCCTTGCCGGCATCCGGTGGGAAGTCATCTTTGTCGATGACGATAGTCCCGACGGAACCGCAAATCTGGTGCGGCAGAGAGGCGAACACGACAGCCGCGTGCGCGCTGTTCGCCGTATCGGACGGCGCGGACTCGCCGGAGCTGTGATCGAAGGCATGCTGGCGTCGGCTGGCAACGTTGTCGCTGTTATCGACGGCGATCTACAGCACGATGAACTGCTCTTGCCGGACATGCTCGCCGAAATCGACGGCGGGGCCGATCTTGTCATTGCATCGCGATACACCGGCGCCGGTAATGCCAGCAGCGGCTTCTCCAAAGTCCGGCAGCAATCGAGTATGTTCGCCACGCGACTGACGAACATGCTGCTCAAGACCAACGTCAGCGACCCGATGAGCGGCTTCTTCATGATCCGCCGCGAGATCATCGAGGACATTGCCCCGAGGCTTTCAACCGGGGGCTTCAAATTGCTGCTCGATATTCTGGCTTCGTCACCGAAGCTCAAAATATCGGAATTGCCTTACATGTTCAGACCTCGGCGGCTCGGCGCCTCGAAGCTCGACGGGCTCGTTGTTGCCGATTTCGCCGGACTGCTGCTCGCCAAGTTTACGGGAAATCGTGTTTCGCCGCGCTTCTTGCTGTTTGCGCTGGTCGGTGCGTCCGGTCTGTTTGTCCACCTGGCGGTGTTGCGGAGCATCGTCGTACTGCCCACCGTCCCCTTCTATGTCGCGCAGCTGCTGGCGGCGCTGGCAGCAATGACGACCAACTTTTTCCTCAACAATGCGCTGACGTTCCGCGACAGGCGCTTGACCGGATTGAACGCGCTGAAGGGCCTCGGCGTCTTCTATTTGGTCTGCAGCATCGGCACGCTCGCCAACGTCGGGATCGCCGAACTCATTTATCTACGCGACGCCAGCTGGTGGCTTGCGGGCATCGCAGGTGCAGTGATGGCAGCGGCATTCAATTACTCGGCGAGCGCGATGCTGACATGGCGGAAGTAATGGTGGAAATAGCAGCTCGCTCCAGATTCGATGCCGCGCACGGTGCTTCAAGGCTCCGCATAAGGTCGTTGCTGTCGCGCTGGCCGCGCCTGGCGGCAATGGCCGGCGGCGCGGTGTCGATGCGAACAGCAACGCGCTTTGCGGTCGTCGTGGCCATTGGCGTTTGCGCCAACATTGCTGTGTCGCATGCTCTGATCGCACTGGGTTCGGACGCGCTTGCGGCTCAGATTTCAAGCCTGATTGGCGCGATGATTGTGAGCTACGCGCTCAACTCCAGATGGACGTTCTCGGATTATTCGGCGCGATCACTCGAGACGGAGTGGCACATTTTTGGCCGCTTCTTCGCCATAAGTCTTATGGCCGTTTTTCTGTATGCCGGCATTCACCAACTCGCATCGGACGTTTGGAAGTGGCCGCAGGCAGCGGCGGAAGTTCTCGGCATCTCGGCGGGCGCTCTCGTCGGCTATGTGGGCAGCGCATTCTATGTTTTTCCGCTGATCGGACAGCGAACGTCGAGCAGCATCCGATGGCGCATCGCCGCCGTTGGCGTGGCCCTCTACGCAATTCTCCTGCGGCTTGTCTTCATGCGTACGGTGAACCTCATTCCCGAGGAGGCCTACTACTGGAACTACGCGCAGCATCTCGATTTTGGCTATCTCGATCACCCGCCAATGGTCGCATGGCTTATCTGGCTGTCAACGCATATTCTCGGCGGAAGCGAATTCGCTCTTCGTGCAGGCGCACTGCTGATGTGGTGTCTCACGGTCGCGTTTTGCTTCCAGTTCACGCGCAACCTCTACGGAAAGACCGCGGCATTTGTCTCCGCGCTCTTGCTCTCATCGTTACCATATTATGTTGTATCCGGCTTTTTGATCATGCCGGATGCCCCGCTGATGGCGGCCTGGGCAGGTGTTCTGTTCTTCCTTGAACGTGTGTTTTTCGGCGGAAGCCGAAGGGCCTGGATCGGCGTCGGCATCTGTATGGGATTGGGCCTGATTTCGAAGTACTCGATCGTACTTCTTGGCCCAGCGATCCTCCTATTCATGCTGCTCGATCCGAGGTCGCGTGATTGGTTTCGGCGCCCCTGGCCTTATGCCGGCGCGGTATTGGCGCTCGCCATCTTTTCACCTGTGATCATTTGGAATGCAGATCACGGCTGGGTTTCGTTCCTCTTTCAGAGCGCGCGGCGCGTCGAGGAACCGTTTCGATTCTCGCTCCACCTCCTGCTTCTTTCGATCGTCGCTATCCTGACGCCCGTGGGCGTGATCTCGGCTGCACAGGTTTTGTTTCCGGAGGGGACATCATCAATACGCCGGCTCTTTACGACCGGCGATCGCCGATGGCTATTCGCGGCGATTTTCACTGCGATCCCGTTGTCCGTCTTCATCGCATTCAGTTTGTTTCACGACGTCAAATTGAATTGGACGGGCCCGATCTGGCTAGCCATGTTGCCGGCGATGGCGGCGCTGATCGGCACGGCGAAAAGGCATAACGGCGCGACCGACAGATTTAACCTGCGACAGGCCTGGTCCATCACGATCGTAACTTCGTTGCTGCTTTGCGGAGGCGCATTTTATTTCATCGTCATCGGTCTGCCGGGCCACCCGCTGAAATCCAGTCTTCAGCTGCGCGATTTGCCGATCTCGTGGCGGGACTTGGGAGAACAGGCATTCGAAATCGAAAAGCAAGTCCGCGACCAATTCGATGAAGATCCACTCCTTGTCGGCATGGACCGCTATTTCATGGCCAGTGAGCTCGCCTATTACGACGGGGACCACGACGGTGCTAACGAGACGGCGGGACGTGGCCTCTTTGGGTCCGAGGGCCTGATGTACAATTACTGGTTTCCCGCCGACAAACAAAACGGGCGCGACATGATCCTGTTCGGGTTTGAGCGGCACCAACTCGACTCTGCGAATTTGGCGAGCCACTTTGAGGCTCTCGGCCCAATCAATACCGCGACGATCAATAAAAATGGTGTTGAGGTCGGTGCGTTCTACTAT
>DATLJG010000171.1:0-20055 GCA_035538995.1 Hyphomicrobium sp.
CATCGAAGGAAAAGGCGGGCCGGAGGTTTTGCAGCTTCGTGACGTTGCCGTGCCTCAGCCCGGCAAGGGCGAAGTCCTGATCAAGGTCACGGCGGCGGGCGTCAACCGCCCCGACGTCCTGCAACGGCAAGGCAACTACCCTGCTCCGAAAGGCCATTCCGAGCTTCCGGGCCTTGAGGTGTCGGGTGTCGTTGCGGCGCTTGGAGAAGGTGTCGAGCGACTGAGCATCGGAGATGCGGTTCTAGCTCTGGTCGCGGGTGGCGGGTATGCCGAATACACGGTCGCGCCGGAGGTCTGCTGTATTCGGAAGCCGGACACGCTTTCGTTCATTGATGCGGCCGCCATACCGGAGACGTTTTTCACCGTCTGGCACAACGTCTTCGAGCGCGGCGAATTGAAAGCCGGCGAAACGTTTCTCGTCCACGGCGGCACCGGCGGCATCGGCGTCACTGCGATTCAACTCGCCAAGGCGTTCGGTGCTACCGTATTCACCACGGTCGGATCGGATGAAAAATGTGCGGCGGCACGGGCGCTCGGCGCCGATGTTGCGATCAACTATCGGACGCAGGATTTCTCCGAAGTTGTAAAGAGCGAAACGGGCAAGCGTGGCGTCGACGTCATTCTCGACATGGTCGGCGGCGATTACATTGAGAAAAATATCCGGGCGCTGAGCGACGACGGACGGCTCGTGAACATCGCCTTTCAAAAGGGGTCGACGGCGACGATCGATTTCATGCGCGTGATGCTGAAGCGTCTGACGATCACCGGCTCAACGCTGCGCATTCGCACGAACGACGTGAAGGGCAGAATCGCGCGCGCGATCGAAGAGAAGGTCATGCCGCTCATCGCGGCAGGCAGCATCAAGGTGCCGATCGACGGCACTTATCCGCTGGCGCAAGCGGCCAAAGCCCATGAGCGCATGGAAACGAGCGCCCACATCGGCAAGATCGTGCTGACGATTTAGTTCAGACCTTCGCAGTCGTCATGGTGTTGAAGCTTGCCTGGATCCCGGCCTGCGCCGGGATGACGAGGCTTGATGACTTGTTTAACTCCATGGCCGGGCTTGACCCGGCCATCCAGAAGGCTTGCTCGATCCGAACGTGCCGCCCTGGATGGCCGCCTCGGAGGGCGGCCATGACGTAAGGGGATAGCGCGTCCTGCCTCGCGATGGCGTGGTTGCGGGCCTACCAAACGAATGCGTTCATCACGGCGACGGGCGGGGACGAGGCATTTGCGAAAAGGCGGGATGCTGTATCACCGATGGCTTCGCCGTCCGTCACGTGAACGCCGCTGGCGATGAAGACGGAGCGGATGCCAAAATTCGCCGCGCCGGCGATGTCGGTTGCAGCGCCGTCGCCTATGGCGAGAACTCGGGATTTTTCAATTACGCCGCCGCGCAGCTGACCGCCGATCTCCAAGGCCAGGTCGTAGACCGGCTGAAACGGCTTTCCGGCGAAGCTCACCTCGCCGCCCAGCGCTTCGTAAGCGCGCGCGACCGCGCCGGCGCAATAAACGATGCGATTGCCGCGTTCGACTTTCTCGTCGGGATTGGCGCAGATCATCGGAACCTCGCGCGCCTTGAGAGAAGCGAGCAATTCGGCGTAGTCGGCGGGCGTTTCGGTCTCGTCGTCGTAAAGGCCCGTGCAGACTACGACCGCAGCGTCATCCGCTGTCGCGCCGGGTGACGCACGAAGCCCCTGGAACACCGGCAGGTCGCGCTCGGGCCCAATGTGGAAGATGGGTTGCCCAGCCCATGCCTCGATCAAGCTGCGCGAGACGTCTCCCGAACTGACGATGCGATCGTAAGCGGAGCGCGGGACGCCGATTCCGTCGAGTTGCTTGCCGACACTTTCGCGCGGACGCGGTGAGTTGGTGACGAGCAGAACCGTGCCGCCCTGGTCGCGGAATTTCTGACAAGCGGCGACGGACGACGCGAAAGGATCGACGCCGTTGTGTATGACGCCCCAGATATCGACGAACCAAAGGTCGGAAGTCGCCGCCATTGGCGCGATCGATTGCAAAACGGGAATGGATGTCATTGGGCTATGAAGCTGGGCTAAGGCGCGAACGGCGCGGCAACGTTCACGGCCCTATAGCTCCCGCTTCAACCGCTGTCACTGGCACTTGCAGCGACACACCGTCATTGTAGCCGCGACCGACGCGGGGCTAATCCACGGCGGTCAAGCCGCCGCGGAATGCTTCGTGCGGTCGTCGAGCATGACCTGACGCGGCACACCGAACAACGCGCCCTGCCCAAGATCGACGCCGACTTCGAGTAAGCGTTTCTGCGTTTTCGCATCAACGACGCCGTCAGCGACGATCGACAAACCGGCGAGCGTCGCGCGCTGGTAAATCTCGTCCGCCGGCACAAACCGATCCGGCACGGCAAACCCGTCGAACAGCATCTGCGGTTCCAGCCGGATGAAGCGGAACCCGGCAACGACAAGCGCCGCAAAGTCCGTCCGCATGTGCTCAATCTTGTCGAGCGCAAAGCGGAACCCGAACGTTTGCATATCGCGCAGCGCCTGCCACACCGTCGGCGTGAAGTCGTCGATCGCTCGCTGCGTCAGCGTCACGACCAATTGCGACGCAAGTTTCGGGCGCTCTTCATACGATTTGGCGATGGCTTCGAGGAAGGCGCGGTTCGACAGCGAACTTCCCATGATGGTGGTCAGCAGCGAGCCGTCCTTGTCGCGAGCTTCCATACGCACCGCCAACGCGGCGGCGCGATGCAGGCGGTCGATATCGAATTTGGCTCCGAGCTCGCGCCCGATGAGCGTGAAATCCTCGTCTCTCGCCTCGACGCGCGCGCCGTCAGCCGACTTCAGCGCAACGGTCATTTCGTAGTGGTTCACGGCGTGCGCCGACAGCGTCACGATCGGCGTCAGGAAGACGTCCATCGTGGCGTTCTCGACGGCGCGAGCAATCTCGCGGCCACGCGGTGGAAGCCCGCCCGCCGACGCCGAGCCGAGCGAAAGATCGAGCTGTGGAAGTTGCGGCAACGGCAGATCAAGGCGCGGCTCTGCCATGTCCGGTAGGGCGCCAGGGGCAACGGACGGCGCATTCTCCGAAGTCATGCTTTCCGCGCCGGCAATGCGTTCGGCCGTGTCGGGGATGACAAGTTCGCCTAAGCCCGGCAGCGTTCCTTGCTGGGAGGCTTGCGGTTTGGCGGCTTGGGTTTTGGGCGTTGGCGGCATCGCCAACTGCGGAATGAAGTCACCGAGATTGGGACGCTCCCGCATCGTGCTTGCGGCCGCCTTCAGTGCGCCGATCGAATGTTCGATTGCATCGGTCGTCGGATTGGGCCGAGCATCGGGGCGCTGCTGCGGCTTGCTCGGCCGCGAAGCCTCGACGAAGTTCACCTCGTCGGCCAATTCCTTGATCTTGCGTTGAACAAGCTCGAGATCACCTTCGACCGTCGATACCGGACGCATGGATGCCGGCGCGCCGGCCGATTTCGAATCGGAACGCGGGCGGAACGACCACTGGTCGCGAATGATTTCCGGACGCGGCGCCGGGATATCGTCTTGCCCGCCGCTCGCGGTGCCGGACGCCTGCGGCGCAGAAGCGGTATTCGGCGGCAAGCGCATTCCGCTCACGTCGATCGACGTGGCTGCATCGGTGGAAACGGATGCTGCTGGCTCGGAACCGCCTTTCGCAGGTGCTTGCGGCGCGCCACGTTGCGCCGACGGCGCACGGACAGGTGCGGCATCGGAATTTGCCGGCCGTTGCGGCGCCATTTCCGACGTCAGATTCGATGCCACGCGGGCGGCCGCTTGAGCTGTCGTTTCAGATCGCGCCATGACGCTGGCGAAATCCGGCTGCCGGGCGTCCTGTCGCGACGGCATACCCGGCGCCATCGGCGAAGGCTGAGCACCGCGTTGCGGGGCTGCCCTTGCCTTCGAAGCCTGAAAACGGGCGCGAGCCAATTCTGCTTTGAGATCGTCGATCTGTGCGGTCTTCTGCACCTGCTTGTGCAGGAGAAGGAACACAATCCAAGCTCCGAGACCGGCGCCGACCGCCGCGGGCAGCGACAGCCCGATCTGAGCATAAAGCATCACGCCGATGGCCGCCGATACGGCCGCGATGCAAAGGAGCAGAAAGCCGTCGCGAGGTCCGGACCGGCGCTTCGCTTCCTCTGCGGGTGCGGGCTTTTCGACAGGTTCTCCTGCCGCGCCAGCCGGCGTCGCCGCCACCGAGGATTTCGATTCGTCTTGTCTTCTCATCGTCTTCTGCGCCGCCAATCGATTCGTCTCTGATCAGCTTCGCAGGCGACGGAAGCTAGAAGCAATGTCACTTCCACAACCTATCACCAGCTTTCGGGCGCATCGGCAGCCGATGCGCTGATTCACACTCTCGCGGGGCGCGCCAGTCACACTTCAGGGTCACACAGCATCCTGCCAATGGCCAGTGCAAAGCCGCAAAAGCGCCCTTGACCCGTCGCCCGCGTACCCGAATCGGCTGTCTGTTTAGGTCTCGTTAGGCGAATCGGCATGCTATCGTACGACCGACGGCGCCTCTCGCGTTCGCCGGTATCGCGTTTTGTTGAGGAGGGGATACAGCGCCATGTACATGGACCGAGTCAGTACGAGTGCCGATGATTTCGTTTCGAGTGAACTTGCGCAGGCGCGCATCCTCATCACAGGTCTTACGGCGGCAGCCGGAGTCGACGTCGCCAGATCATTCGCGGACTTCAACGCGCGGTTGATCGTTCATACGACCGAGCTTTCTCCCGAGCTGATCGAACTCGTCGCGGTGCTGACGCAAAGCGCCAGCGAGATTCGCCTGCACACGCAGAACATCTCGACCGCCGACAGCGCAGCGGCGTTCGCACAGACCTCGGCCCAGTCCTACGGCGGGCTCGACGCCGCCATCAACATGGCCTGCATTTCGTATGAGGAAATGGACGCCGTCGAAAGCGACGGCGATCTCGAATCGCTCATCGCGGATAAACTGGCGCCGCTGGCGCAGTTGACGCGCGTCCTCGCCAACCGCATGTGCATCGTGCTGAGTGAGGGACTTGTTCTCAACGTTCTGAAGATGCCGCCGCCGCGCAATGGCCGGGATTCCGCAATTGCCGGTTATGCGCGCACCGCGCTCGCCGCGATGACAGCAAAAGAAGCGCGGACGTGGGCGTCGCAGGGCATTCGCGTCAACGCCGTCGGCCCGTCCGTCCTGAGCAGCGCCGGTGCGACACTGAGCAACGAGCCCGATGTCGCGACGCTGGCGCTGCATCTTGCTTCGCGCAAGGGCCGATCGCTCTCCGGGCATGTTTTCGATGCCGACGGAATGGCCTGCTGAGGCTGCCGATTGCATTCTTCGGAAGAACTATCGATGATTGTCCGTCTCTCGGCGGATAGAGCCCAGAATGGACATCCGGCAGCTTCAATACCTTGTGGCCCTGGCGCGCGAAAAGCACTTCACCCGGGCCGCCAACGCTTGTCACGTCACCCAACCGACGCTTTCCGGGCGCATTCGGCAGCTTGAGCTTGAACTCGGCGTTCCGATCGTCGAGCGGGGCCAGCGCTATCAGGGACTGACGCAGGAAGGCGAGCGCGTCCTGAAATGGGCGCAGCTCATTCTCAACAACTGGGCTTCGATGAATCAGGAGCTGGCGCATCTGGCGACCAGCGACTTTGGCCTGACCGGACGGCTGGCGCTCGGAGCCATTCCTTCGGCCCTGCCGATGATCCCCTACCTGACCCGCAGCGTCCGGAAATTGCATCCGCACATCGATTTCACGGTGATGTCGCTCAGCTCGGAAGAAATTTTGCGCGGGCTCGACGATTATTCGCTCGACGCCGGGATCAGCTATCTGGACAACGAGCCCATCAACGGCCTCCTGGCGACGTCGCTCTATACCGAGCGCTACTGCCTGTTCGTTCCCAAGGGCCACCCTGTTGCCGAGCAGGAAGCGGTGACATGGGCGGAGGCCTCACGACTGCCGCTCGGCCTGCCGACAGCCAACATGCAGAATCGACGGATCATCGATCACGCTTTTCGCATGGCCAACTGCCGCCCCGAGCCGGCGCTGGAGACCAATTCCGTTATCAACCTGTATTCAAACGTTAAATTGATGGGCCTGCCGTGCATCATGCCCGAATATATCATCGATATTTTCGGGCGCGATCCGGACCTGCAGCCGGTGCCGCTCAAGGATCCGGCCATCGCTCACAGCGTTGGATTGATCACGCCGGACCGAGACCCCGTCGCGCCGCTCGTGCGGGCTTTCCGAGAGGCCGCCGCGACGTTTTCACCCAAGGGCACGTCGCCGATATTTCCGCCGAAACCGAGCATCGCCTAAACTATGGGCACATCATAGGTTTCCGCAATGCAGCATAGACGCGGTCGATGACCGGATCGGAGATACCGATTTGATCGCAGTTGCAAAATGCAACACTAGAAAATTCGTGGCAAAGTACGCATCTAATAAGAAATTCAGCCGATAATGCCCGGCGGCAATTCTAGGGAAACGCCGAATGGCGAATGAAGTTAGGAAATCGAAGAAGCGTGCCCCAAAGATCGAGCCGGTCGCCTCAACACCGGCCGAATTGGCGGCGTTAGCTATTTGCGCCCGGCACGGCAACCGGCCCGACGAGCTGCTGGAAATTTTCCACGAGATGCAGCACGAACTCGGCTACGTGCCGGAAGAGACGCTGCCCGTGATCGCACGCGCACTCAATCGCTCGCGGGCGGAGATTTACGGCGTCGTTTCCTTCTATCACGACTTCAAGCGGCATCCTGTCGGCAAGCACATCATCAAGATCTGTCGCGCCGAAGCCTGCCAGTCGATGGGCACGGCTGCCCTTTGCGCACACGCCGAGTCATCGCTGAAAACACCGCTTGGCGGCACAACGGCCGACGGCTCAGTCACCATCGAGCAGGTCTTTTGTTTGGGCAATTGCGCGCTGTCGCCGGCGATCATGGTCGGCGAAAAACTGTACGGCAAGGTCGACGCTCAACGATTTGATGAGATCATTGCCGGTCTCGATAAGGAGGCCGCGGAATGATTACCGTATTCGTTCCTCGTGATGCTGCTGCTCTCTCCGTCGGCGCCGACGAAGTTGCGGCCGCTATCGCGCGTGAAGCCAAGAAGCTGAACAAAGACGTTCGCATCGTCCGTAACGGCTCGCGCGGCATGCTCTATCTGGAGCCGCTCGTTGAAGTCGAAACGGCGAAGGGCCGTGTCGCCTACGGTCCGGTTTCTGCGAAGGACGTCGCCGGCTTGTTCGAAGCCGGATTCCTCGAAGGCAAATCGCACAAGCTCGGACATGGGCTGACCGAGGAAATTCCTTATTTCAAAAACCAGGAACGGCTGACGTTCGCGCGTTGCGGCATCACCGATCCGCTGTCGATCGAAGATTATCGCAAACACGGTGGTTTTCAGGGGCTGACGAAGGCTCTGGCGATGCAGCCGATCGACATCGTCACCGAAGTGACGACATCGGGCCTGCGCGGACGCGGCGGCGCCGGGTTCCCGACCGGCATCAAGTGGAAGACCGTCCACGATCTCAAGGCCGACCAGAAATACGTCGCCTGCAATGCCGATGAAGGCGACAGCGGCACGTTCGCCGACCGCATGCTGATGGAAGGCGATCCCTATTGCCTGATCGAGGGCATGACGATCGCGGCCGTCGCCGGCGGCGCCACGAAGGGATACATCTACGTTCGCTCCGAGTACCCGCACTCGGTGCATGTGCTGCGCGAAGCCATCGAGATCGCGCGTAAAGCGAACTGGCTCGGCGACAACATTCAAGGCTCGGGCTACTCGTTCGATCTTTTCGTGCGCATGGGCGCGGGCGCCTACATCTGCGGCGAAGAAACGTCGATGCTCGACAGCCTCGAAGGCAAGCGCGGCATCGTTCGTTACAAACCGCCGATTCCGGCCATCGAGGGTCTTTTCGGCAAACCGACGATCATCAACAACGTGATGAGTTTCGCGGCGGTGCCGATCATCCTCTCCAAGGGTGGCGAATTCTACAAGAACTACGGCGTCGGCCGTTCGCGCGGCACGCTGGCTTTCCAGCTTGCCGGCAACATCAAACAGGGCGGTCTCGTCGAGAAGGCCTTCGGCGTCACGACGCGGCAGCTGGTCGAGGATTGGGGCGGCGGCACGGCGACAGGACGCCCGGTGCGCGCCATTCAGATCGGCGGGCCGCTCGGTGCCTACATCCCCGAGTCCAAGTTCGATGTGCCGATGGATTACGAGGAATTCGCCAAGGTCGACGCGATGGTCGGTCATGGCGGTCTGGTGGTGTTCGACGACACCGTGGACATGGCCCAGCAGGCGCGTTTTGCTATGGAATTCTGCGCCATCGAAAGCTGCGGCAAGTGCACGCCGTGCCGTATCGGATCGACGCGCGGTGTCGAGGTGATCGACCGGATCATCGCCGACGTCGACCGGGATAAGAATATCGCTCTGCTCGAAGATCTTTGCGTTACGATGACGGATGGCTCGCTGTGCGCGATGGGTGGGCTGACGCCCTTCCCGGTCATGAGCGCACTCAAAGGCTTCCCGGATGATTTTCACAAGCCGGCGCCCAACAAGTTTCTTGCTGACGCCGCAGAGTAGTTTTCAGGATCAGACGACCTCAACGAGGACGGACAATGAACCAGCACGTTAAGCCGATGACGCTCATCAAAGAGACGGACTACGGCACCAAGACCCCGGAAGTTCACGAGATGACCAAGATGGTCACGCTCGAAATCGATGGCCGTGAGATCACGGTGCCCGAGGGCACCTCGATCATGAACGCGGCGATGCAGCTTGGGATTCAAATCCCGAAGCTCTGCGCGACCGACAGTCTCGACCCGTTCGGTTCGTGCCGCCTGTGCCTGTGCGAGATCGAAGGCCGCCGCGGAACGCCCGCTTCATGCACCACGCCGGTTGCACCGGGCATCAAGGTTTCGACGCAGAACGAACGCCTCGCCAATCTTCGCCGCGGCGTGATGGAGCTTTACATCTCAGATCACCCGCTCGACTGCCTCACCTGCGCGGCGAACGGCGACTGCGAGCTTCAGGATATGGCCGGCGCCGTCGGTCTGCGCGAAGTTCGCTACGGCTACGACGGCGAAAACCACGTCTTCGCCAAGAGCGCCGACGGCACGGCCAACGATCGCTTCAAGCCGAAAGATCTTTCGAATCCCTACTTCCAGTTCGAGCCGTCGAAGTGCATCGTCTGCTCGCGCTGCGTCAGAGCCTGCGAAGAAGTTCAGGGCACGTTCGCGCTGACGATCGACGGACGCGGATTTGCTTCGCACGTCGCGGCCAGCATGGATGAATCGTTCCTGGCTTCCGAATGCGTCTCGTGCGGCGCCTGCGTGCAGGCCTGCCCGACGGCAACGCTGATCGAGAAGTCGGTTGTCGATCTCGGCCAGCCGGAGCATTCGATCATCACCACCTGCGCCTATTGCGGCGTCGGCTGCCAGTTCAAGGCTGAAATGCGCGGCGAGGAAATCTCGCGCATGGTGCCGTACAAGGACGGCGGCGCCAACGAAGGCCATTCGTGCGTCAAGGGTCGCTTCGCGTTCAGCTACGCGACGCACAAGGATCGCATTACGACCCCGATGATCCGCGAGAAGATTACCGATCCCTGGCAGGTCGTGACGTTCGACGAGGCGATCAACTACGCCGCGAAGCGGTTCATGGAGACGCAAGAGAAGTACGGCCGCCGATCAATCGGCGCCGTTACATCCTCGCGCACGACGCTGGAAGAGATCTATTCCGTTCAAAAACTCGTCCGCGCCGCGTTCAACAACAACAACGTCGATACGTGCGCTCGCGTTTGCCACTCGCCGACCGGCTACGGCCTGAAGGTGACGTTCGGCGAAGCGGCCGGCACGCAGGATTTCAAGAGCACGGACAAAACCGATGTAATGTTGGTCATCGGTTGCAATCCGACCGACGCTCACCCGGTCTTCGGCTCTCGCATGAAGAAGCGGCTTCGCGAGGGCGCGAAGCTCATCGTCATCGATCCGCGGCGTATCGATCTCGTCGACTCGCCGCACGTGAAAGCGGATTACCATCTGCAGCTGATGCCTTCGACGAACGTTGCGGTGGTCAACGCCATCTGTCACGTGATCGCCACCGAAAATCTCATCGACCGGAAGTTCGTCAACCGGCGCTGCGAGAAAACCGATTTCTTCCGTTGGGAAGAGTTCATCAAGCAGCCTGAGCATTCGCCTGAGGCTACGGAACAGATTACCGGCGTTCCGGCGCAGATGGTGCGCGAGGCGGCGCGGCTCTACGCAACGGGCGGCAACGCTGCGATCTACTACGGCCTCGGCGTCACCGAGCACACGCAGGGCTCGACGACGGTCATGGCTCTGGCCAACCTCGCGATGGCGACGGGCAACATCGGCCGCGAAGGCGTCGGCGTGAACCCGCTGCGCGGCCAGAACAACGTGCAGGGCTCCTCCGACATGGGCTCGGCACCGCACGAGTATCCGGGCTATCGCCACGTCTCGAATAAGGAAACGCGCGAGCTTTATGAGAAGGAATGGAACCGCGAACTCGACGATGAGCCGGGTCTGCGCATTCCGAACATGTTCGATGCGGCCATCGACGGCACATATCGCGGCATGTTCATTCACGGCGAAGATATCGCGCAGTCCGATCCCGATACGCATCACGTCGAAGCGGCGCTGCGGGCCATGGACATCGTGGTCGTGCAGGATCTCTTCCTGAACGAGACGACGGCGTTTGCTCACGTCTTCCTGCCGGGCACGTCGTTCCTTGAAAAGGACGGCACGTTCGTCAACGCCGAGCGCCGCGTCAATCGCGTCCGCAAGGTCGTTCAGGAAAAGCAGGGCATGCCGGAGTGGGAAATCGTCAGCCGCCTGGCGACTGCGATGGGCTTCCCGATGCACTACAACTCGGCATCCGAAGTCATGGACGAGATCGCAAGAACGACACCGCCGTTCGAAGGCATTTCGTACGAGCGTATCGACGAACTCGGGTCGATCCAGTGGCCGTGCAACGAGCAGCATCCGACCGGTACGCCGATCATGCACACGGACGAGTTCGTCCGCGGCAAGGGCCGGTTCATGCTGACGGCGTTCATGGCGACGGATGAGCGTGCAAGCAACAACTTCCCGCTGATCCTGACGACCGGACGCATCCTGTCGCAATACAATGTCGGCGCGCAGACGCGGCGCACGGACAACAACGCCTGGCACGCCGAGGACATCCTCGAAATGCATCCTTATGATGCGGAAGTCCGCGCTCTGAAGGATGGGCAGATCGTGTCTCTGGCGAGCCGCGCGGGCGCAACGACGATCCGGCTGCAAATTTCGGATCGTATGCCTCAAGGCGTCGTCTACACGACGTTCCACCACCCGGCGACGGGCGCCAACCTGATCACGACCAGCAATTCGGATTGGGCGACGAACTGCCCCGAATACAAGGTCACCGCGGTTCAGGTAACGCCGTCGAACCAGCCATCCGATTGGCAGAGCGAGTGGACTTCGCGCAATATCGAAAACAAGCGTATCGATACGGAGAAGAAGCTAGAACCGGCGGAATAATTCCGCCGGCCTATCTCAAATCACTCGCAATGAGCGTGATACCGAACGTGATTTCGCAACAGGACGGGGACGAGAGTTTTTGCTCTCATCCCGCCTTGGGCGAAACCGTGATCGCCGGCACGGTGCAGCCGGTCACGTGGCAGCTGCCGCAGGAAACGCCGGTGGCGCTGCAAATCAATTCCGAGCCTTACACCGTGATGATGGCGACGCCGGCGGATCTCAGAGACTTCGCGTTCGGGTTCCTCGTCGGCGAAGGCATTCTGAAGGATCCGAAAGAGATTCGCGGCGTCCTTGTCATGCCGGCCGATGAGGGCATCACCGTCGACGTTGCGGTTCCGGAAACGGCGCTTGAGACCTCGCGGCTGGCACGCCGCTCGGTCGAAGGCCGAACGGGCTGCGGGCTTTGCGGCATTGAAGATATTTCGTCGGCGGTTCGTCCGTTGCCGGTCTTGGAACGCCAGTGGGCGCCAGCCCCGGAAACTATCGAACGCGCCGCCGCCAAGTTGTTTGAGCACCAGCCGATGAACCAGTTCAATCGCTCGGTGCATGGCGCAGCGTGGGTCTCACGCGATGGCGAGATCAAGCTCGTGCGCGAAGATGTCGGACGCCACAACGCTCTCGACAAACTGATCGGCGCGCTGGTTCGCGATGCCATCGATGTCCGTGAGGGCTTCGTGCTGATGACGAGCCGTTGCAGCTTCGAACTCGTTCAGAAGACGGTAACGGCGGGTATCGGGGCGCTCGTGACCGTTTCCGCTCCGACGTCGCTGGCGCTGGATCTCGCGCGCAAATCCAATCTCTTCCTGGCGGCCCTTGCGAAGGGCCGTCCAGTCGTTTTCAATTCCTAATCGGATCTTTTCCTTCAAACGCAAACCGGTGACGTGATGAAAGCCTCCGTACTCGTCCAGATGGCCAATCAGATTGCAGACTTCTGGTCGCCCTACCCCAAAGCGGAGGCCATCGACGGCATTTCCAAGCATATTCACGCCGCCTGGGAGCCGCGCATGCGGGACGCGCTGAAGACGTATATGGATCAGGGCGGGGACGGTCTTTCGCCGCTCTGCCGGGAAGCGATGACCGAATATTTCAAGGGCCCCAAGACGCCCGTAAAACCCGCGGCCGCTGCGAAAGCCGCGAACTAACTTCGCGATGTTTTGAGGATGCCTGACGCGATGCTTCGATGAGCACCGCGCCAGAGCCGTTGCAGTTCGATCAGGCCGTCATTCGGCCGCCGCGCGGTTTGCGGCGAGCACCTGCTCCTTCAACCTGCCTGACACCTCGGCCAAGTGGTCGAAGCCGAACGTGAACGAGCCGACGCCTGCTGTCGCGGACCTGAGATCGATAATCAGATTATCCATCTCCGATTCCGGAATATGAGCTTCGATCACGTCCCAACCCGGCCATCCCTCCCGCGCGTCGAACCCCAAAATCTGTCCACGCCGTTGCGAGATGATGCTGTTGATCCGGGCATTCGCCTCCGACGGCACGGCAATCGAAACGGCCATAATCGGTTCGAGGAGCACCGGACTGCACTTGGGCATGCCTTCCGACATCGCCAATCGCCCGGCCTGACGGAACGCCATGTCGGAAGAATCGACGGTGTGATACGAGCCGTCCGTCAATGTGACGGCGACATCGACAACGGGAAAGCCGAGCGGGCCTTCGGTCAGGTAATCGCGCACGCCTATTTCGACCGACGGGATGAAGTTGCGCGGAATGGCGCCTCCCGTAATTTTTTCAGCAAACGTGATGCCTGAACTGCGCGGCAACGGCTTGATGTCGATCTTCACATCGCCGAACTGCCCGTGACCGCCGGATTGTTTTTTGTGGCGTCCACGAACCTCCGTCGACGCGTGGATCGTTTCCTTGTAGCCGATGCGGCGCTTCTCGCGCAGAACCTCGATGCCGTACTTGCGCATCAGCCTTTCGAGCGCCACGCGCAGGTGCATCTCGCCCTGTCCGTGCAAAAGGATTTGATGCATCTCGGCATTGTGTTCGAGGGTCAGCGAGGGATCTTCATCCACGAGCTTGCCCGCCGCCGAAGACAGCTTCACCTCGTCCTTGCGATCCTTCAAACCGAGCCCGATGGCGAGCACGGATTGCGCCGGCTTCGGCACCGGAATTTGGGTGACGGCTGATTTTCCGACGCCGATCGTCTCGCCCGAATGCACGGCATCGAGACGGCCCAGCGCCACGGTATCGCCGGCCTTCGCACCAGTGCATTTTGTCGTTTCCTCGCCGCGCACCGAGAAAATACCGGCGATGCGCGCTTCCTGGCCCTGACCGCTCGTGATGGTCGCATTGTCAGGAACGTCTCCGGCGAGCACACGCGCGAACGAGAGCTTACCGCCGGATTTCGTATGCACGCTCTTGAAGACGTAAGCCGCCGATTTGACGTTTTCGAGTTTGAGACGCCGCACGGTGTCTTCGACAGACGGGCATTCATGCCGAAGGGCTTTCAACAAGCGCATGATCCCGTGCCCCTGCTCCGCCGAGCCAAGCAGCACCGGACAGATCAATCCGTCCTTCAATTCCTTCCTCAGGTCGTCGAAAACGCGATCGTTCTCCGGCGTCTCGTCGGCGAGCAATTGCTCCATCAGCTCGTCGTCGTAGTCGGCGAGCTTTTCGAGCATCTGGAAGCGGGCTTCCTTTTCGCGCGCCTCGACCGCCGACGGCAGCTCGATGATCGTGCTCCCTTCGTTGTCGTGGTAGGCATAGGCCCGTTCGGACGCGAGATCGACGAAGCCCTTCGCGACGCCGTCCTCCCAGATCGGGATTTGCCGCAGCACCAGCGGCTTGGCGCTCGCCGGCTGCAAGCTCGGAATGATGTCGCGCACCGGCGTTTGCGAAGCGTCGATCTTGTTCAGGAAAAGCAGATGCGGAATGCCGGTTTCTTCGAGGTGCTTCAGGATGACTTGCAAGGCTGCGACGCGCTTGGGATCAGCTTCGCAGACAACGACGGCCATATCGCAGGCCGGAAGCGCGAGTGTCCCTTCGTGGGCAAACTCGACGGAGCCTGGGCAATCGATGAAGGTGAATTTGTCACCGAGGAATGTCACGTCGGCGACGTTGAGCCCGACACTCATAGCGTGGTCGCGGGCTTCTGGAGTGTTATCGCCGACCGTCGATTTGGCGGCGATGGAGCCGGCTCTCTGGAT
Organism: Hyphomicrobium sp.; assembly: GCA_035538995.1. GTDB lineage: Bacteria > Pseudomonadota > Alphaproteobacteria > Rhizobiales > Hyphomicrobiaceae > Hyphomicrobium_B. Next base: position 14,685 of record DATLJG010000171.1, read on the forward strand.
GCTGCCGGTGCGTGCGAGAATGGTTTCGAGAAGTGTCGTCTTTCCGCTGGCGAAGGGTCCGATCAGCGCAACGCAACGCGCGCTGCGGACCCCGGCCCTGTCTCCTTGAGCGCCATTTCTGCCCTTTGGGCGATCTGAGCTTGTCATGATTGCCTCCGAACTTTGCGAGGCGCGCACCCACGCTTGGGCCGCACCCCGCACCTCGGAAGGCGCGGCAAGGCCGATGCTCGCTCTAAAGCGGCAGCGGCACAACGATATTCGCCGCACAGTTTCGTGAAACTTTCATATCGCAATGCAATAAAGTTGCTGGGCCTGTGGATAAATGTTTGCTGCTGTGCCGAAACGACTTTAGCCCTGAATGGCTTAGGTTCGTCTCAAAATGCAAAAATCGCTTGAATAACTTTAATCTTGCCGCATCATGAACCGGTCCGTGTTTGGCGCGTTTTAATGGGCACAGGCGCAAGATCCGGAATGAGCTTGAGGGAGATGGGCTCAGAAATGCGAGGCTGGGTTATGAGTATCGAATCACTGATGTCCGCAGCCAATGCTGCAGGGTACGTGATGGCGGTCGAAGATGAGCTGCCCGACGGCTTCGGTGCCGAACCGAAGGTTTTTGAATTCAAGTCGCAGCCCACGACTGCAATTGCCATCTGGCGTCCCGTTGTGCCCGCCATCGACGGCAAGCCCTTGACCGGGCACGTTGCGCATGCGTGGGACTGGCTGACTGGCCGCTTTATCGGCGGCGCGGCGGCCTAACGCTCGACCGTGAGTTCGAGGCGATGCAAGCGCGCGAGCTTTCGCGCGCTTTTTTGTTACCTGAAAATCAGGTGAGATTTCCGCAGAAGCGTTGAATGCGCGTGCATGCGTCTTTCAGCGCCTCGGTCGAAGCGGCGTAAGATACACGGAACGACGGAGAGCCCGCGAACGCGGCTCCGTGAACGACAGCGACGCCTTCTTCTTCCAGCAACGCCGTTACGAACGCCTCGTCAGTATCGATGCGGACGCCGCTTTTGCTCGTCTTGCCGATCAACGCTTTTATGCTCGGATAGACGTAAAATGCGCCTTGGGGCTTCGGACATTGAAGTCCCTTCGCCTGATTGAGCATGCCGACCACAAGATCGCGACGCTCGACGAAGATCTGATTGTTCTTGGCGATGAAATCCTGCGGACCATTCAACGCCTCGACGCCCGCCCACTGAGTGATCGATGACGGATTCGATGTCGATTGCGATTGCAGCTTGCGCATCGCATTGATGAGAATTTCAGGCCCTGCCGCATAACCCAAGCGCCAGCCGGTCATGCAGTAGGCCTTCGACAGACCATTCATCGTCAAGGTGCGGTTATAGAGACGCGGCTCGACGGCAGCCGGAGTCGCGAACTTCAGACCGTCGTAGAGCAAGTGCTCGTACATATCGTCGGTCAAGATCCAGACGTGCTCATGCTTGAGCAAAACGTCGGTCAGGGCCTTGATATCGGCTTGCGAATAGGCCGTGCCTGTCGGGTTCGACGGCGAGTTGAATATGAACCACTTCGTCTTCGGCGTGATGGCCTTTGCAAGCGCCTCCGGCTTCAGTTTGTAGCCGTCCTCAAGCGTCGTCGGCGCGAAGACCGGCGTCCCTCCACCGAGCTGCACGATATCCGCGTAAGACACCCAGCACGGCGACGGTATCACCACTTCGTCACCCGGATTGAGGGTGGCGAGTAGCGCGTTATAGAGAACCTGCTTGCCGCCGGTGCCGACCGAGACCTGACCAGGCTTGTAGTCGAGGTTGTTGTCGCGCTTGAACTTGGCGACGATCGCCGCCTTCAGTTCCGGAATGCCGTCAACGTCGGTGTATTTGGTCTTGCCCGCATCCAAGGCCCGCTTCGCGGCGTCTTTGATGTTCTGCGGCGTGTCGAAGTCGGGTTCGCCCGCCGATAGCGAGACGATGTCCCGGCCTTGCGCCGCAAGTTGGCGCGCTTTTGTGGAAACTGCGATCGTGGCAGACGGCTGGATACGATTCAAACTGTCGGCAATGAAGCCCATGTGGCGCCCGTCCCAATGAGGGGAGTCCGATTGATCATTTCGCTTTTGCGAAACAAGCGGCGCGGACCCTAATTGCAATGATTTGCCGCCGCAAGCCGACGTTTTGCCCCTTGCCCATGTACTTTCGAACCATCGTGGCGGCCGTGATGCTTCGGTGCAACGCAACATAAGATTCAAAGCTGGTTGAGCAATTAGACAGCCCACGCCACAATCCGGACCCAAGCGCGCCAAGATACATCGGTCAACTTTCCCTTAATGGGTGGTGATTACCAAATCACTGCAAGCGGGAGGATTTGAACCATGGCCGACAGCGCGCACTCCCCTAAGATGTCGTCGAAGCGCCCAGCTCGCGCCCGATACCGGCGCTTCATGCTGCGTCCGGCGCTAGATGCCATCGCGGCGGCTATCGTCTTCGTCCTGTTCACCGCAGTCACCACCAGCGCGCCCGTGCATGCCTGCCCCTTCTCGGCCGCGTTCGCCACGCTCGACCATGCCGCCAGCGCGCCGACCTTGAAAGCCATTGCGCCGGCTGAACCGCCACCCATCATCGAGATCGCGACGACGAGTTCACCCTCGGATCCGAATGCCGTCTTCCGGCGCACCAGCCACGGGGCGGCATGGGTCCTCCTGGGGCTCTCATTCTCCCTGCTGGCTGCCTTTAATCTCTCGATTTTCAGACACTTACGGCATGTCTACGCCCGTCCGAGCGCCCGGTGCCGAGGTCCCAGGTAATCGCGTTTTCCGCAATCCGTGACCCTGGGCGCTATTGAAATGCCGTAATCTCGACTGTAGGTCTGATGGCGAGTGAACCGTTTCGTCTCAAGCCGACTTATATATACAGCACTACAAGACCTTTGGAGGTGCGGAGAATGACGAGGCAACAGATGCGGCCGTTTTGGCTGGGCCTCTCCGCGGGAGCGACGATCGCCGCTGTCGGTGCCGCTTTTTTCTTTGCGAATAGCGAGACGGTGCTTCGAACCAGCTTTGCAACGGCGCTCACGAACGCGGCGAATGCAGCCGCTTCGCCGGCCAAGGCCGTTGCCTCGGCCGCTCCGATTTCCGGCTCTGAAGAATTCTGGCTGACGGCCATGCGCCATGATGACAGTCAGCCCGTTGCTCGTCCGGTCTCCGTCGGCGATCAAATTTCGATGACCCTCAGCGGGCATCGGCGCACGTTCGAGGTTGCGACAGTTTCCGATTTCGCGCCGCAGATCACCGAGATCGACACGTCGTCGGGTCCGGCGCACTTCGTCCTTGTCACGGCACGCGACGTCACCAATCCGAATGCACGCCCGGTGCGCTTCGTGATGGAGATCGACCGGAGCAACGCGCCGATGGTCGGCGGTCGCGCCGGACGTACGCTCTAATTCCGCTCCAACCGGATCCGATTTCGAACCCGTGGCTCATCAGGCTGCGGGTTCTTTGTTTGTGACATCCAACGACCCGACGCGATAAAAAACCCCGCCGATAGCGCGGCGGGGTTCGGGATTCGTATGCAGGAGACGACTGAAGGCTTACGACTTCTTTTCGGCAGGATGCTTCATCAGCTCTTTCTTGCAGTGCGCGCGGAATTTCTTGCGATCTTTGCCGTGCAGACCCTTGGCGTCGGCTTCCTTCGAGCACTGGATCGATTCCGGCGAGTGAACGACGGGCTTTGCCGCTGTCTTCGCCGTATCAGCGAAGGCTGCGCCGCCGCCGACGACCATCATCGCAGCCGCCGCGGCTGCAACCGTTTTCAGTGAGACCATTGTGTGTGCTCCGTAGTCTTTCTGTTGCAACGTCGGTGAACCAATTTGGTTGCCCCGGGCCCGCTGAACCGGAGGGACGAACGAAATCGGGTCCCTGCCGATCAACGCTTGGCTATCACTCCGCAGCTCACTGACGGAACTTACTCTTCCGTAAGGAGCTCCTTCGAACGGGACAGCGTGAGCATTTGGTTTGGGGGTGTCCGCCACTGGCCGTGGACGCGGAAGCGTGACACTGTGGCCCGGAAACAGCATTTATGGCTTCGGCCCTCGCATCCTATATTGAGCCTGTGTCGCCACCGTCCAAATCATCCTCCGGCAAACCGCCCCGTCCGCGTCCGTCGCGCGGCAAATCCGGAAAGCCTGTCGCGCCGCCTGCGGAAACCGCGGCCGGAACGCCGGGTTTCGCGGAATCGCGCTCGTATTTCGCACCGGCGGATTTCACTCCGAAGACGACGGCGGACGGACTGCCGACGCTTCCGGCGTTGCGCCAATCCGGGCCACGACCGCCGATGGGTGGTGAGAGCCTGACCGATAGCCTGACGGCGCTTCTGACAAAGCCCGCCGAGCGTTCAGACCGCGCCAAGGAACTTCTTTCGCGGCAGCCTTTGATGGCAACCCATCCGATCGTCTCGGGCGGCATGCCGGTGTTCACGCCGCATCGCCCGGAGCGTCCGGAAAAAAGCGAAGGCGGCATCGCATTCAAGATCGCTTCGGAATACGAGCCGAAAGGCGATCAGCCGCAAGCCATCGCCGAGCTTGTCGGAGGCGTTCAGAAGCACGAGCACAATCAGGTGCTGCTTGGCGTCACCGGCTCCGGCAAGACGTTCACGATGGCGCATGTCATCGAGGCGACGCAGCGTCCGGCGCTGATCCTGGCACCGAACAAGACATTGGCGGCGCAGCTTTATGGCGAGTTCAAAAGCTTCTTTCCGGACAACGCCGTCGAGTACTTCGTCTCGTACTACGATTATTATCAGCCGGAAGCCTACGTGCCGCGCACGGACACGTACATAGAGAAGGAAGCATCGGTCAACGAACAGATCGACCGCATGCGCCATTCCGCGACGCGCGCCCTACTCGAACGCGATGACGTGATCATCGTCGCGTCGGTCTCCTGCATTTACGGTATCGGCTCGGTCGAAACCTACACCGCGATGACGTTCACGGTGCGCGCCGGCGAGCAGCTTTCGCGCGATCAACTGCTGGCCGATCTGGTGGCGCTGCATTACCGGCGCAACGATCACAATTTCGTTCGCGGCACATTCCGGGCGCGCGGCGACACGGTCGAAGTCTTTCCGGCCCACTTAGAGGATCGCGCCTGGCGCTTCTCGCTGTTCGGCGATGAGATCGAAAGCATCGTCGAATTCGATCCGCTGACCGGCGCAAAGACGGACGAGCTGGCTTTGGTCAAGCTCTACGCCAATTCGCACTACGTGACGCCGAAGCCGACGCTGCAGCAGGCGATCAAGTCGATCAAGATCGAACTGAAGCAGCGCCTCGACGAGTTGCATAACGCCGGAAAACTGCTCGAAGCCCAGCGCCTGGAGCAGCGCACGACATTCGACATGGAAATGATGGAAGCGACGGGCTCGTGCGC
>DATLJG010000172.1:0-1608 GCA_035538995.1 Hyphomicrobium sp.
CGGCGAGGACAACCTCTCCCGAGGGACAGGATCGGAAAGAGTATTAGAGTAGATTGGGAGACACCAATGACCATGTTTTCGCGTTTCTTGAACGATGAATCTGGCGCAACCGCCATCGAATACGGCCTGATCGCCGCCATCGTCGGCGTCGGCATCATCGCTGCTCTTGGAAATTTGAAGCAGGGCTTGAACGACACGTTCACCGGCATTCAGACCAAGCTGAACACGGCGAACCAGGCGCAGTAACTCGCCAGGCATTATTTTCTATATCGGCCGATGGCCGGGCAGCGCGTTCGGGGGATGCTCCGAGCGCGCTTTTATTTTGGCGGATGTTCTGACGGAAACGAGGGCGCATATGAGCGGCACGAATTTGTTTTCCAGACAACTTGAACAGATGCGCGCCGCTGGGGTTGCGTTCGCCAATGACGAGGCCGGTGCGACGGCGATCGAATATGCGCTCATCGCGGGCACCATCAGCATTTCCATCGTTGCCGGGGCGCTTGGTATCAAGGGCTCGCTTGTCGACTCGTTCACTTCGGTGGTGGACGGCTTCGAGCAAGCCAAGAACTAAGCAATTCCTTCTCGCCGGTTCCGTTGGGCGTTAGTCCGGCTTTTACCGTGTCCGTGCACAATGTGGCGCAAACGGACTTTTACAGCGGTAGTGAACGATGACGGCACTGGCCACACTCATCCTGATGATCTTCCCGGTTTCTATGGCGTTTGCGGCAGCGAACGACCTTTTCACGATGAAGATCCCCAATCGGATTTCCCTTGTTCTGGTCGGCGGCTTTGTCGCCATCGCCGTTGTGACCCGCATGCCGCTGGAGACGTTCGGTATTCACGTCGCCTGCGCTTTTTGTGTCCTGGCGCTGACGTTCGCGCTGTTTTCGATGAACCTGCTCGGCGGCGGCGACGCGAAGCTGATGGCGGCGGGTGCGCTCTGGATGGGTGGAGCTCACATCGCGGAGTTTCTTGCCTTCGTAACGATCTACGGCGGCGTCTTGTGCTTCATCATTCTTGCCTATCGCCGCATGGTCCCGGTCTCGGTTTCGTTTCCGCCCTGGGCGCAACGGCTGCACATTGCCGGCGGCCCCATTCCCTACGGCATCGCGATTGCGGCCGGCGGGCTCATGCTGTTTCCGGCGACCGAGCTGTTCCGCAGCGTCATGGTTTGAGCGCCGTTCGATCCTAGCCCATGCTTAAAATATGGTTGCGCGGCGTGCCAATCCCAAACGCCGGTTAACCTCGCATTGACGTTTGTAACGCACTATCGGCCCCAAGGATTCCATACCCAAGTTTGGAAGGACTTCGGGCGCAATGAAGCGGGCACAAACGATCGGTTTCTCCGTGGCTCTGGCTGCGGCAGGGCTCGCCTATTACGTCGCGGGTTCATTTATGACCCCTTCGGCGCCGATCACCGTCGAGAAGGAAGTCAATAGCGCGCAGGTTCTCGTCGCCGGTGCCGATATTGCCGTTGGTCAGATCGTCAACGAAGGCAATTTCCGCTGGGTGTCGTGGCCGAAGAATGCGCTGTCGCACGACTACATCACCAAGGCCGGTGGCGGGATCGCGAAGATGCACGAGCTTTCGGGCTCGGTGGCGCGCTCG
>DATLJG010000173.1:0-2814 GCA_035538995.1 Hyphomicrobium sp.
CGCAGATTGGCGTGCGTCAGGTCGGCGCCGGAAAAATTGGTGTTCTCAGCGTGATTTCCGCTCAAGTCCGCTCCGACCAAAATCGCGCCGCTGAAATTCGCCGCGTCGAGGGTCATCATCGGGGTGATCAGCACTTCTTCCCTGGGATCGCGCGGACCAAAAAACGCGGACGTCAGATCGGCTTTGCTGAAATCGACGCCATCGAATCGCCCGTGGAGACGGGCGCCGACCAGGCGGGCGCCAGCGAACGTCAGGCCGGAGCGCGTCGTCGGCTTCATGTCCTGAAAGGTGTTCGGGCGCAGCAGGCTCGCACGCGATAGATCAGCCCCGGAAAAGTTGACCCCGATCAGCGTCGCACGATCGAGCCGGGCGCCGACCAGACTGGCGCCGGAAAGATCGGCTCCCGTCAGATCAGAGCCATAGAGGTTGGCACCGTCGAGCTTGGCCTTCTTGAAATTCAAGCCGCTGAGATCCAAACCGGACAGGTCTTTGTTCGACAGATTCGGCGTGCTACCTGCGGGGACAGCGAAGAGAAAGCGCGTGACCTGACGCGCGGACATGTCGGCGGCCTCGGCACGCGGCACAGCGAACGCCGCACAGCAAAGCATGACCAAGAGTGTTGCTTTTTGCATTCAGGGACTGCTTTCCGCGGCGATTAAGCGCCCGTTCCGGCGTTCCGGATCATATAATGGCCCGATGTTACGCCTACCAGCGAATCATCACGTTTTTGAGGATTTGAATGGGACCACCCAATAATACCGCGCCTCCGCCGCCACCGATGCCGACATCTCGGCCTAACTACGTGCGAGCGCCGCTTGGGTCGGGTCCGCGCCGACGGCCGCCGCCGCCTCCCCCGCCGCGCCGCAACGGGCTTTTGCTCGGGGTCGTGTACTTCTTCCTGTTCGTGTTCCTGATCGCTGGAGCCGGCGTCGGCTACCTGTTCTTCAATCCTCCGAGCGATTTCATCCGGCAGAAGATCGCCGAGCAGGTTCGCGCCAGCACGGGACGAGAGCTGGTGATGGCCGGACCCGCGTCTTTCACGTTCTATCCAGAGATCGGCGTTTCGCTTCAGGATATCTCGCTGTCGGGACCACCGGGGATGGACGGGCAGCTGATCCACATGCAGGCGCTGGACGTCAGCATCGAACCATCAACGCTGCTGTCGCGGAACGTCGAAATTCGTTCGCTGATTCTGAAGCAGCCGACGTTCGATTTCCGCATCGACAAGAACGGGCGGAACAATTGGGACTTTGCATCGCGCGCGACGCCGGTCCGCTATGCCGAGCTGCAGGCGGCGAATACGCGCCGCGATGTCGAGCCCATCACCCTTGCCGCAGCCGATGCGACGCCTGCCGTGGCACCCAAAGCCACGATCAAAGATGTGCGGCTTGATCATGTCCGGATCGAAGGCGGCACGTTCCGCTTCACCGACGAGCGCATCGGCAAGGTCGAGCAGATCGGCGACGTCAACGCGAACGTCGGGCTTCCGTCACTCGGCGAGCCGCTCGTGGCAAGCGGCAACCTCGCCTGGCATGGCAAGCGCGTCGATTTCGACGGCAATCTGACCAGCGTCCTGGATCTCGCGGCCAAGAAGCCGGCGCGTCTCGCCTTCAACGCCAAGAACGATGTGATCGCCGCTTCATACGACGGCAATCTTCGGGTCGATGACGGCGTCTCGCTTGAAGGTCAGGTCACGGCGCAATCGGACTCCGCGAGGGCGCTCGCGAATTGGTTCGGAACGACGCTGCCGCCGGTGACCGGCTTCGGGCCGCTGTCGATCCGCGGCACGCTGAAGACGAGCGGCAACGTCACCGATTTCGAGAATGCCGCATTCGGTCTCGACGGGGCGAACGGCAAGGGCACCATCAAGGTCACGACCGGGGGCGCGCGGCCGTTCGTCGAAGCGCGGCTGGCGATTTCGGAACTCGATCTCAACAAATACCTGACGAGCGCCGTAACAGGCGTGCTGGCGACCGAAGGCGGCGGGCCGTCGGCTCCGGCTGCCGCTCAGACACCGCAGCAGAATTCCACCCCCGACTCTGAGCAGAAGCCGGATGAAATCCAAAAGCTGCTCAACTCGCCAAAGACCAAAGTCTACGGCGCCATCCAGCGCGCCGGATGGTCGAGCGAAAAGCTCAATCTCGCGCTGCTCGGCGTCGCCGACGGCAATGCGCAGGTCAACGTCGGCAAGATCCACTTCAAGAACATCACTGTCGGCCGCTCCGCCGTGGCGATTGCAGTCAAAAATCAGGCGATGCAGGCGTCCTTCAGCGACGTCGAACTCTATGGCGGCCACGGCAAAGGCGTCGTCACGATCGACGGCTCGTCGGGAACCGCCAACCTCGGCGCGAACGTCAATCTGCAGGGCGTCTCGGCGTTGCCTTTCCTCAAGGACGCGGCGCATTTCGAGTGGGTCTCCGGCAAGGCCAACGTGACTTTGCAGCTCGCGGCCAACGGCCAGAGCCAGCTGCAGCTCGTCGAAAACCTGAACGGCAAGGCGAACTTCTACTTCGCGGACGGTGCGATCATCGGCTTCGATCTGCCGGCCGCCATAAACGGCCTCTCGAACGGCGACCTTTCCGGCCTGCGGAGTTCGCGCTCGGCGAAGACCGAATTCAGCGCGCTCGGGGCGACGTTCACCGTCACGAATGGCGTCGCGGAGAACCAGGATTTGCAGCTCGTCAGTCCGATGCTGAAAGTCACCGGCGGCGGCACCATCCATATGCCGGAGCGCACCGTCGATTATACGGTTAAGCCGAAGCTCATCGCAGCGCTGGACGGTCAACAAGGCAAGGCCGACGCATCGAGCCTCGA
>DATLJG010000174.1:0-2157 GCA_035538995.1 Hyphomicrobium sp.
CGCGACAATGTTCCGCCCTAGGGGGCCTGAACGTGTCGCCCCCCAAATCTGGAGAAGTCCGCATGACTTCGAGCCTTTCGCTCGATTCGGGGTTAGCGCTTACCTTTGATGACGTGTTGCTCGTGCCGGGTCCATCCGATGTGATGCCGGGGCAGGCGGACGTCTCGACCCAACTCACGAAATCGGTAAGGCTCAACATTCCATTGCTGTCGTCAGCGATGGATACCGTCACCGAAGCCCGGCTTGCCATTGCGATGGCGCAAGAGGGCGGGATCGGCGTTCTGCACCGGAATTTGACGATCGAGGAGCAGGCCCGCCATGTAGCGCAGGTCAAACGATACGAGAGCGGTATCGTCTTGAACCCGGTCACCATCTCGCCGCGCAAGACGCTCGGCGAAGCTTTGAAGCTGATGGCCGACAAGGGCGTGACCGGCGTTCCCGTCGTCGAGAGCACGAGCGAAGCGCCAGACGGCAGCGCCGGCAAGGGCAGGCTCGTCGGCATTCTCACCAACCGTGACGTCCGGTTCGCCACGCGGGTCGATCAGCCCGTCTCCGAGCTGATGACGAAAGAGAATCTCATCACGGTGAAGCGCCACGTCTCGCAGGACGAGGCCAAGCGCTTGCTGCATCAAAATCGCATCGAGAAGCTGATCGTCGTCGACGAGCAGAACAATTGCATTGGCTTGATTACGGTCAAGGATATCGAGAAGGCCGCCAAGCATCCGAACGCCTCGAAGGACGCGGAAGGCCGCTTGCGCGTCGCGGCGGCGACGACCGTCGGTGAAGATGGATTCGAGCGCACCGAAAGGCTGCTTGATGCCGGTTGCGACGTGATCGTGGTCGATACCGCGCACGGCCATTCGGCGAAGGTCATCGAAGCGGTTGCCCGTATCAAACGGCAATCGAACAGCGCGCAGGTCATTGCGGGGAACGTCGCGACGGCGGACGCCACGAGGGCGCTGATCGATGCCGGTGCGGATGCTGTCAAAGTCGGCATCGGACCCGGTTCGATCTGCACGACGCGCGTCGTTGCCGGTGTCGGCGTTCCGCAGCTGACGGCTGTAATGGAGTGCGCGAAGGAAGCGGCGCGCGCGGGCGTTCCGGTCATCGCCGACGGCGGCATCCGGTTCTCGGGCGATATCGCCAAGGCCATCGCGGCAGGTGCGTCCTGCGTGATGATCGGTTCGCTGCTGGCGGGCACCGATGAAGCGCCGGGCGAGACGTATCTCTATCAAGGACGGACATACAAGTCGTACCGCGGCATGGGTTCGGTCGGCGCGATGGCGCGCGGCTCCGCCGATCGGTATTTCCAAGCCGAAGTCCGCGATACGCTGAAGCTCGTTCCTGAAGGTATCGAAGGGCAGGTTCCCTATAAGGGTCCGATGGATTCGGTCGTGCATCAGCTGGTCGGCGGGCTGCGCGCCGGCATGGGGTATCTCGGGGCCAAGACCATTCCGGAGTTTCAGAAGCGCGCGAAGTTCGTGCGGATTTCTCCGGCAGGCATCCGGGAAAGTCATGCACATGGCGTGCTGATCACCCGCGAAAGCCCCAATTATCCGGGTTCTGGCGTATAGTCCCTCACGTCCGCTTCGCGCTTTGACCTGGAGGCCATGATGACCGTCGCAGATTTTCTGCTGCCCGTATTCGCCCTCGTTTTTCTTACGTTCCTCTTGCTTTTGAGGACGGCGTTCGGGCGCGTATCGCACTTACGAAGCGGCGAGGTCAGGGCTGAAGACATCGCGCTTGGTCAGCAGGGATGGCCGCAAAAGACGACGCAGTTCGGCAATGCGTTTAAAAACCAGCTTGAGCTGCCGGTGCTGTTCTATGTGCTGATCGCATTTATCCTTATCACGCGCGTCGGCGATTTGCTGCTGCTCGTGCTTGCCTGGATTTTCGTCGCCTTGCGTTTCGTCCACGCCTACATACACACGACGAACAACATCGTGATGCTGCGCGGGCGCGTTTATGGCGGCGGCCTGGTCGTTCTGCTTGCGATGTGGGTGATCTTCGCGGTCAAGATTTTGGCCGGCATCTGAATGGAAATCATATGAGACCTGGAGCCCGGATCGCCGCGGCGATCGAGGTTCTGGAGGCGATCCTCAATCGTTACCAGCCCGTCGCAATCGCACTCACCGACTGGGGCAAAGCCCATCGCTT
>DATLJG010000175.1:0-2172 GCA_035538995.1 Hyphomicrobium sp.
CGTGCCTTTGACCGCCCAGACGAGCGGCTCGGGAATACCGGGCGGATGGTCCAAATGCGCGAGCTTCACCAAACTCGCGGCCGAAATGTCGCCGGACTTCGTGGTGCAGGTATCGGGAAGAAAGACGATCGGCGCTTCGAGTCCCTTGGCGCCGTGCACCGTCATGACGCGAACTTCGTCGCGGCCATGATCCATGTCGCGCTTGATCTCCGGCGCGTTGGCGCGGAGTTCGGCGAGAAACTGCGTCAGTGACGGCGGCGTGCCGTCGTCATAGCTCAGCGCGAGATCGAGGAATTCGTCGATGGCCTCTGCCGCTTCGGGGCCGAGCCGATGCAGCATCTTCGCGCGTGCGCCGTCACGATCGAGAACGCTTGAGAAAAACTCGAACGGCGGCGTGAAGTCGGCTTTGGCGCGCCACCGCTTCAGCATTTCTGTGGCGCCCTTGTATTCGGGCTTTGTTTCGGCGTGGTCGAGCAGCGCGGTCCAAAGCGTTTTGCTTTTGCGGCCGGGTGCGAAGGTCAGCAAATCCTCGTCGGTGAAGCCAAAGATCGGACCTTTCAAAACGGTGGCCAGCGCTAGGTCGTCTTCCGGCAGGATGAGGAAGTCGCCGAGCGCCATCAAATCCTGGACGGCGATTTGATCGGTCAAGGCAATGCGATCGGCACCGGCCACCGCGATGCCGCGCCGCTTCAATGCCGTAACCATCGGCACCGCGAAGGGATTACGCTTGCGGACGAGGATCAGGATATCGCCGGCGCGGATCGCACGGCCTGCCGACGTCAGTTGTTCGCCACTCGTAAGCCAGCCCTTGATCGTGTCGGCTATGCGCTCGGCAAGACGGTTGGCAGGCGAACGCTCGCTGGTGTCGGAGAGCGGAGTCCACGGGTCGGCTGCCGTGCGATCATCCGGCTTTTCCGTCGGCCATATTTCAACAAGGCCAGCATGACCAACACGGATGGCGTCGTGCTTTGGCGGCGGACCTCCCGCCGTCAAGCCCGGCGTCCGCTGCGGGTCGGCGAAGACAATATCGACACCGGCAAGGATCGGGGCGACGGTGCGGAACGACATGGTCAGTTCGATGGGCTTCCATGTCAGTCCCGCCTGCTGGGCGAGTCTCGCGAAACGCAGTCCGGCGTCGGCGAACATTTTCGGATCGGCGCCCTGGAACGAGTAAATCGATTGCTTCTCGTCGCCGACTGCAAAAACGGTGCGCACGGCGCCGTCGCGTGTGCCTACGCCGGAAAAGAATTCGTTCGCCAGGGCTTTGACGATCTCCCATTGCTCGGGGCTGGTATCCTGCGCCTCATCGACGAGGATGTGATCGAGGCCGCCGTCGAGTTTGTAGAGCACCCATTGGGCTTCGCCGCCGTCGCCTTCGAGCAGCGATTTCGTTTTCAGGATCAGATCATCGAAATCGAGAGCGCCGGCGGCGCGGCGAGCTTCTGTGTAGCGCCTCAGGATGACGCCTGCGAAGGCGTAGAGCGCCATCGAAGATTCAACGAGTGTCAAGGCATTCAGTTCGTCCATCAGCGCGACGAACCTTTGCTGCGCGACTTGGCAGCGATCGTGCAGCCTAGGGTTCGCTGTCGATAGCGCCTTAGTCATCAGCGACCTGCGCGGATCGCCGGTGCCGGTCAGAAGGTAGGCCTTCAAAGCCGGGACGCGGCGCTCGATGTCGGTATGTTGGACCGCAATTCTCAATGTCGCGACGTGACCATTGTCGCTGGTTTTTCCGGTTGCGAGATGATCCGCGAGTTCGCGCAGATCGTCATCGGAGAGAACATGCGCGCACTCCCGATGCAGATCGCCGGCGGCGATGGCGGCGCGGACGCCAAGCGTTGTCCGCAGATACGTTTCCATCGCGGACACATCTTCGAGCGTGGCAACGGATTCTCTCTTGCCCGCGACGTCGAGCCAGCGCCGTTCCTCGACAGCGTTGCCGATAAGTTTTTCGAACTGTGTGTCGGTGGCGTAGCGGACGATGATGTCGAGCGCCCGTCCGAGCGGCGAGTCGGGTGCTGCGGTTGCGTCCATCAGCGTCTGTTCGATGGCGCGGGATTTGAGATCCGCCGCTGCTGCATCGTCCAGAATTTTGAAATCGGGGGCCACGCCTGCTTCGAGCGGAAATCTTTGAAGCAGACGCTCGGCAAAGGCGTGAATTGTTTGAACCTT
>DATLJG010000176.1:0-5263 GCA_035538995.1 Hyphomicrobium sp.
TCACATCAGGCGAGAGTTGGAGCGGGTGATGGGAATCGAACCCACGTATTCAGCTTGGAAGGCTGCTGCTCTACCATTGAGCTACACCCGCGAAAGTTGGGCTTTCTGCCATGTTTCCCCCGTCCGGGCAACTGGCCGAAACAGGAACAAGATGCGAAACGAAGAGAAAGGACTCACAAAAGGGTATCGAACGAATTCGCGACCATTCTGTGCCCATCGCAGAGCTTGGGAGCCAGCGCAAGATCACCGTGGTCGCAGTCGCGCCGACGACCGTTCTCAATCAGGACCGGTTTGAGAGTCGCCAGCGTTTATCGCGCGCGGTTTCACCGGCGTCGCCGAAAATGTTCGATCGAGGGTCGCCTGTCATGTCGATCGAGACTATCCGTCCCGCCAAACGACGTGCGGCGGTGTCGGAGCGCCGTAGGCGTCGCCGATAGTTGCAAATCATCATCAGTCCCCGAACATCGTCGTTACACTCGTTCTAAACACCCGGAAATGCGGGGGTTTTCGCGACCATCTGCGGCGGTTTCGTCGCCTTCCGGATGACAATATTTATTGACTTTATGAGTATAGATTATATTTTCGCGCCTGCTTCGGTCGAGCACCGAAAGCACGTTCGTGCCGCCTCTCAGGGGGAGTGGCGCGCGGACTAAGAGGCAAGCCAGCCGCATTGCGCGAAACGTCGCGTGAGCCCGCCCGCCAGCCCAACGCAACCAGGGAGGGGGACGGATGTCCACGTGCAGTAGCTTCATGTCGAACGGCGGCTTGAATTTCGAAAGTAGCTTGGTCTCGCGGCGCACAAAGGCGCCAGCCAGATCGCTCAGCGATTTCCGTACATCGAAGGCGGTTCTGGCATTCGGCGTATCGTTGATGGCGCTTGCTGCGATCAACGAAGCGCACGCCCAGGAAGCGCAGTTGCCGGGCGTCAATATCACCGGCGCCAAGGTCAAGAAGAGCAGCGCTCCGAAGTCGAAGCCCAAGCCGCAGCCGACGCAAGCCGCAACCTCAGCGCCGCCGCCGGCCGAAGAACCGCAAGCGTCATCCGAGAGCACGGAAGCGGCCAGGGTCGATGCGCCTTACAGCACGCCGGCAGGCGTCAGCGTCGCCGGTCAAAGCGAGATCGAGACGTTCGGCCAGGGCAACATTCAAAATGTCCTGCGCGCCATGCCCGGCGTCTCGACCGGCAACGATCCGAACAATCCCGGCATCGCCGTCAACATCCGCGGCTTCGAGGGCCAGGGCCGCGTGAACATGACGATCGACGGCGTGCGGCAGAACTTCAGATTTACCGGCCACACCACACAGGGGTTCGCTTATGTCGATCCCTTGCTCTTGGCGGGCATCGAAGTGCAGCGCGGCGCGGTTTCCGGGCCGGGTGGCGCTGGCGCGCTTGCAGGCGCGGCCAACATGCGCACGCTCGATGTCGATGACGTGCTGAAGCCAGGAAAAGATTCCGGAGCGCTCACCAGTTTGACGTGGGGCAGCAACGGCGTCGGATTTTCCGAAATGGCTGCCGGCGCGATCCGGAGCGGCAACATCAGCATCATCGGCGCCATCAGCAAACACGATCAGGACAACTACAAGAACGGCAACGGTCAGACAGTGCCGTATACCGATCAGGATCTGATCTCAGGGTTGGCGAAAGTTCATATCCAGATTGATCCATCGCAGCAGATTTCGTTCGGCACCGTTCTCTACAACAACGATTTCACTGCCAATTCGTACAACCAGACTCTCGACTCGAAAATCTATACGGCCAACTACGTTTATAATCCCGCAAGCAACGATCTCGTCAATTTCCGTGCGAACTTCTACGGCAGCGATGTCAAGATGCGCTACCTGGACGGGATCGGGGGCGCTTCGAGCGCGGACGGCCGCACGATCGAAGACCTTGGATTGGGCTTCGACGCTTCCAACACGTCTCTGTTCAATCTCGGCGGCATCTTCGTCAAATCGACGTATGGATATGAATACTTCCACGATGATGTCGATGCTTCGAACGGCATCGATCCATCTGTCGGCGGCGGCGTAAACCCGTCTGGCAAATCGACGATCCGGGGAGCATTCTCGGAGACGACGTTCTCGAAGAGCATCTTCGATTTCATCGTTGGACTGCGATACGACGATTATAATCTCAACGGCGGAGGCGTCGTCGATCCGCATCTGCCGCCGTACTTGCCGCCCGGCTTTCCCATCGCGCTCCCGCCCGGCGTCGAGCCGGGGCCGTTCCATGTCGATAATTCCTACGGCGATTTCAGCAAGAAGTTCACGCTGGCCGCGAAGCCTGTCGAATGGTTCCAGCCTTACGTGACATGGTCGAACACCTTCCGTGCTCCGACGATCTCGGAAACTTTGCTCGACGGCTCACATCCCGCCAGCGCGTTCGAACCGAACTTCCTGCCCAATCCGTTTCTGCAGCCGGAAAAACAAAGAGGCTGGGAATTCGGTTTCAATACAAAAGTCGATGGCCTCCTGCAGCCTGGAGATACGTTCCGTTTCAAGGCCGATTATTACACGATGGACGTCGACAACTACATTTCGGCATCGTGCGACGCGATGGGGATTGTCTGCTCCTACTTTAACAATCCCGGTACATCGACCGTCGAAGGTGTCGAGCTGCAAGGCACGTATGACGCCGGATATGTCTTCGCTGGCCTGAGCTACAGCCATAACAACACGACCTTGCCGTCGCAGATGGATGGTCTCGGTCTGCATAGCTATTTGCCGGGCGATATCACGACAATCACCGGAGGTCTGCGGTTCTTCGATCAGCGCCTGACGGTCGGTGCACGCACATACATCACCTCGAAGAGTCAGAAGGGTGACGTCAACGTCGGACCGGGCGATCCGCTCTTCTACGACGGCTACACGACCTATGACCTTTTCTCCAACTACAAGCTGACTGATGACGTCGACATCGCGTTGACCGTCACCAACCTTACCGACCTTCCGTACACGCCCGCATTGAGCGCGTTGGGAACGGGCAGTGCTCCGGTCGATACCGGTCGCGGCCGCACGTTCCTGCTGACGACGCGGGCGCAATTTTAAGGCCGCTGCTCTTGCGGCGGAGCGAACAGAAAAAGATCGGCGGGCAATTGGGCCCGCTGATCCCTGCCGAGTGACGATGCAGTTTGCTTCGAAGGAAAGGGGCGGCTCGACGCCCATCGAATTCAGCAACCGCCGTGCCGCGATGCGCGTCGTGGGCGGAGCCTATTCCGGCATCGATGAAAGCTTCGCGCTCTCCAAAGGCGCAGTCGTTGTTCCGATTCCGAGAGGGCGCGGCTATGCGCCGATCACGACGGAGCTGCCGCAAACCTCCGCACCGAGACGACCTTCGCGCTGGATATTCCCATGCGCGATGATGGTATCACTCGCGGTGCATGGGGCCGTGATGTTCCGCATATGGAGCCCTTCCAGCGAGCCGGAACAGTTCGGTACGGCCGCGGAGGACAAGGCCGTCGTCAGTCTCTCGACCGTTCAAACTCTGGTGCTCGAATCTCTTCAAACCGATTCAACAGAGACCGCGTCGGCTGCATCGGCCGCTTCCCAGGCCGGCAGCATTCAGTCGGCGGAATCCGCCGCGCAGGAATTGTCGGAGGTCAAGGACGAGCCGGTCTCGGACGAACCTCCGCCTCCGCCCGTCAAGGTCGCCGACGTGACGCCGACCGCGCTCGCTCAGGCGGACGATCCGTTGCCGGTCATTCGCGGTGGCGGCGCACCGGACACGCTGAGCGAAGTCAAGGCCGAGAAAGTCGCCGAGCAGGTGGTCGAGGAAATGCCGCTCGAAGTCGAAACCAAAGAGCAGGAACCTGCAAAGCCTAAGCAGCAGGAAATCACGAAGAACGAAAAAAAGAAGCAAATCGAACAGAAGCAATCGCACGCGCAGGCGGCAGGCGGCGCGACCTCGCGTTCCAGCGCCGCGCAGACACCGTCCAACGGACGCATGACGGCGAGCCGTGGAAATATCCTGAGTTACATGGCGGGCCTGCGCGCCAAGATCGCGCGGCACAAAGTTTCCGTTTACGGCGCGAAAGGCAAGGCCGTCGTCACGTTCGCTTTGAATACGACGGGTGATCTTAAATTTGTGCGGCTTGCGAAGTCGTCCGAGAACGAGCGTCTTGACCAAGCGGCGCTTGCGACAATCCGCAAAGCAGCGCCATTCCTGCCGCCTCCGCCTGAAATTCCGCCGACCCAGACATATTCGATTCCGATTTACGCCAACTGACGTTAGTGAATAGTCGGCGGAAGATTCGATTGGGATGCGCCAGGCGGACATTCGGCTACGAAATCGACAATTGAAATCGACGGAGTGAGCACGATGAAGCAGACGTTAGAGCAATGGGCGCCTCGCGTCCTGAGCATTCTCAGAATTGTCACCGCAGTGCTGTTTTTCGAGCATGGCCTGCAAAAGCTCTTCAACCTTCCGCCTGCGCCGGACGGGATGGCTCTTCCGGCGATGTTCTCGCTGCCCTGGTTTGCGGGCGTTCTCGAGCTTGTCGGTGGAGCGCTTCTGATCGTCGGCCTGTTCACGAGGCCAGTGGCATTTTTGCTGTCAGGCGAGATGGCATTCGCCTACTGGATGGCGCACGCCCCACAGAGCGTTTTTCCACTTCTCAATCGCGGAGATAGCGCGATCCTGTTCTGCTTTATCTTCTTCTATCTCGTTTTTGCCGGTCCGGGTCCGTGGAGCCTTGACGCGCGGATGCGCGATCGACCGTAGCGGGAGCGGAACTTCCGGAAACGAGGATTGGATTACACGGCCTGTCTGTGCAGTTTGGACATTGCCGCCGGTCCTCGTCCGATAACGGATGTGTAAGCCGTCAGAGGAAGCGGCTTGCCGATCAGGTAGCCTTGCACGTAATTGCAATCCAATTGGCGCAGCAGGGCGTATTGCTCCTGCGTCTCTACGCCTTCGGCGACAACGCGCAAACCCATCGCGCGTCCAAGAGCGAGGACCGATTTTACGATCGCGGTATTTTCGGCATCGATACCGAGTTCGCTGACGAAGCTCCGATCGATTTTGATGCGATCGAATGGGAACGATCGTAGCGTGCTCAACGACGAAAAGCCGGTGCCGAAATCGTCGATCGTGACGGTGATGCCCAGGTCATGGAGATGCTGTAGGCAATGCCGTGCCTGGTCGGCGTCATGAATGAACAGGCTTTCCGTCACTTCGATTTCGAGCCGGCGCGGATCAAGGTCCGTTTCGTTCAAAACCGATTCAACGAGTCCGATAAAATCGGCGTTGACGATCTGGGCCGGG
>DATLJG010000177.1:0-2752 GCA_035538995.1 Hyphomicrobium sp.
GCATGGGCGGCTGGCGCAACGCATTCTGCAGGAACTTCTGCCAAGGACGGGCAAGGCGGTGCGTCTCGGCATCACCGGCGTTCCGGGCGTCGGCAAATCGACGACCATCGACCAGTTCGGCATGAACCTCATTGCCGAGGGGCACCTCGTGGCAGTGCTGGCGATCGATCCGACGTCGAAGCGCTCGGGCGGCTCGATCCTCGGCGACAAGACCCGTATGAACGCGCTCGCCCAGGAAAAGAACGCCTTCATCCGCCCTTCGCCGTCGTCCGGCACACTCGGCGGCGTGACGCGGCGGACGCGCGAGACGATGGCGCTGGTCGAGGCGGCGGGCTTCGACGTCATCATTGTCGAGACGGTCGGCGTCGGGCAGTCCGAGGTTGCCGTCGCCGATATGGTCGATTTCTTCCTGGTGCTTTTGCTGGCGGGCGGCGGCGATGATCTGCAAGGCATCAAAAAGGGCATCATCGAGCTTGCCGATATGATCGCCATCAACAAGGCGGATGGCGACAACATCAAGCGCGCCCAGGCCGCCGCCGCGGATTACAAGCACGCACTGCAAATTTTCACGCCACATGAAGCGACGTGGTTTCCGCCCGTACTGACGATCTCGGGGCGCGACAACCGCGGCCTCACCGACCTCTGGGCGAAGGTGCTCGAACATCGCGAAAAGATGACGGCGACCGGCGAATTTCAGAGCCGCCGACAGGCGCAGGCTGTATCGTGGATGCGTGACATGCTCGAAGACCGGCTCATGGCGGCGCTCAAGGCAAATCCGAAGGTCGCGGCCGAGCTACCGGCCATCGAGGCGTCCGTGCGCGATGGCACGTTGCTGCCGACGCTGGCCGTCGAGCGGCTGATGGGAATGATGGGTTTGAATTCGTAGCGGATTGTTTGTCGGCTTGCCGTCGCCGCCCGGGAACAGTGCGGCGGCGGACAGGCTTTCGGCTGACGGCTCCGGCGCTCTATACTGAACCATGCCCTCGCCGACCGACCCGCGCCCGAACGTTTTGCTGACCGGATTCGGACCGTTTCCGGGCGTGCGCGAAAACCTTTCCGGTTCACTCGCCGAACGGCTTGGTTTCCGGGCGCGTCTGATGATGCCGCAATTCCGTTTCGTGGTTGCCGTGCTGCCGACGGAATGGATGCGAGCCCCGCAAATCGTCGCCGAACTTTACGAACAGAACGATCCCGTTCTAGCGCTCCACTTCGGCGTGAGTTCCCTAGCGCAGGGCTTTCGCATCGAAACGGAAGCTAAGAATTCCTGCCGGATGTCCGCCGATCATGCCGGTAACTTCCCTGCACTAACGCAGGTGCTTGATGGAGGCGCTGGCGCGCATCGGGTTACGATCGATGCCGCGTCCATCGTCAGGCATCTCAACGAACGTGGCCATCACGCATCGCTGTCGCACGATGCCGGCGGCTATCTCTGCAACGCCGTCCTCTATCATTCGCTTGTCGAAGCGGAGCGGCGGGCGCGAGGTTGCCGCGTCGGTTTCATCCACATCCCCGCTGACGCCGGGTTGCTGAACCCATTCGACTTCACCGTGTCCGGCGCATGCGAAATCCTAAAATTCACGCTCGAAGGCGCGGAGCCCGTGACCGCCTTAACCTCGGTTTAACGTCTAACGCGCTGGCTCGATGTTTGCTTCTCCAAGAGGCAAACAGGGAGCACGTCCATGACGATCGATCGCCGTTCGCTTATCGGCGCGGGCTTCGGCCTCGGCGCCGTCGCATCCGCCGCGCATGCGGCTGAGCGCCGACCGGCAGAGCACGCTCAACCGAATGCTTCGGCGTTGTCAGCCAACCTCGTCGCAAATGACAATCGCGATCAGACGGCGGCGCTGCAAGCCGCGATCGATGCCGCCGCCGAAAAGGATATTCCTCTCGTGCTGCCGCCCGGAAAATTCGTCGTCAGCGATCTGCGGCTGCGGGCCGGATCGCGCATCATCGGCGCGGCACGGACGACGACCCTCGTCTTTGCGGGTGGCGCGGCGTTCATTACCGCCGACAAGGCAGACGGACTGGTGCTCGATGGCCTGACGTTCGACGGCGCTTACAAGACTTTCGATGCGCAGCGCGGCGACGGTCTGCTGACGTTGGCGACCTCAAAACATATTCATCTCACCGATCTCGATATTTGCAACAGCATCGGGATCGGACTGTCACTTATCGAATGCGGCGGGCGGATCAATGGCGTCGGCATCAGTCATGTTCTCGATGCGGGCCTGAAATGCCTCGACTCCGTCGGCCTCGATATTACCGGCAATACCGTGACCGAGTGCGCGAACAACGGCATTCTCGTCTGGCGCTCGAAGGCCGAGGAAGACGGCAGCATCATTTCCGGCAACCGCGTCTCGAAAATTCGCAATGCCGCCGGCGGTACGGGCCAGTACGGCAACGGCATCAACGTTTTCCGTGCCGGGAGCGTCCTCGTCTCGGGCAATCGCATTTCCGACTGCACCTATACGGCGGTTCGCGGTAACGCGGCTTCCAACATTCAGATCATCGGCAACAGCTGCGAACGGCTGGGCGAAGTGGCGCTTTATGCCGAATTCGGATTTCAGGGCGCGCTGATCGCCAACAACGTCGTCGATACGGCGGCGAGCGGCATTTCGGTTACGAACTTCAACGACGGCGGGCGCCTTGCCGTCGTGCAGGGCAATCTCATTCGCAATCTCTTCCGGCGCGAGCAGGAACCACAAGACAAGCGCGGCGAAGGAATCGGCGTCGAAGCCGATGCGGTCGTTTG
>DATLJG010000178.1:0-6509 GCA_035538995.1 Hyphomicrobium sp.
TGCCCTTCCATGCCGTGCGGCGGCACCGGCAGCGCCCCTTCCGAAGGTGGCCGATGCGTGACTTCGGGATTGAAGATCAGCAGCATCTGATGTCCACAGCGATAGAAGACGTGCCGGTTTTCGCTCGAAGCAAACGGCTCCAAGCCGAGAACGCGCCGGTAGAAGTCCTCGATCGCCGCCAGATCGTGCGCATAAAGAACCGTTTCCAGGATCGACAACGACGTCGGCGAGGTCGTCAGATCAATAGCCATACGAACAATCCAACACTCAGCAGGCCGAGAAGTGTCCGCCCGGCGTGGAGACGGCCCCACTTCTCAAGCTCCTGGCGGGCGACGGGTCCGGCGCCATCGGCCGGCATGGCTTTGAGCGCCCGGTTGGTCGGCATGATCCAGATAAATGTGTACGGCCAATTCGCGAACAGCAAGACAGCGCCAAGCAGCCAGAGAGAGTTGCCCGTGACCAGCCATTCCAGCGCGCCGAGCAATGACCCGATGAGCGCCAGCGAGGCCTGCATCATGGCGCCGCGCGGGTAGCTCACCTGCCACTGCTCCAGCGCCGCGCTATCGTCCAGCGCCAACCGGGCCGGATGCTCGGCGACGCTGACGTAAAGTGCGGCTCCGGCGAACATCGCCGCGGCCAGTAATGCAAAGTCTCCAAACATGCTCGCACCCGAGCGTCAGTGTTATCCGACTGTCAACTTCTGCAATTGAACGAGTTCCCGAATGCCCTTCTTGGCAAACGTCAGTAGCTCGCCGAAGCGTTCTTCGGTGAACGGCGTCGTCTCTGCCGTGCCTTGGATTTCGACAATTCCACCCGTTCCCGTCATCACGAAATTGGAGTCGGCATCGGCGTTGCTGTCTTCGGCGTAATCGAGATCGAGCACCGGCTCGCCCTTGTAGATCCCGCACGAAACGGCGGCGACGTGATCGCGCAAAACGGTGTCCTTCACCATATCGCGCATCTTCATCCACTGGATGCAATCGTACAAGGCAACCCAGGCGCCCGTGATCGCCGCCGTGCGCGTGCCCCCATCAGCCTGAAGGACGTCGCAATCGACCGTGATCTGCCGCTCCCCGAGCTTGGGAAGATCGACGACCGCCCGCAGCGCCCGCCCGACCAGCCGTTGAATTTCCTGGGTGCGGCCCGAGGGATGGCCGCTCGTCACCTCACGCCGCGTGCGCTCGTGCGTCGAGCGGGGCAGCATGGAGTACTCGGCCGTGACCCATCCGCGCCCCTGGCCCTTCAGCCATTGCGGCAGGCGCTCTTCGAGGCTGGCGGTGCACAGAACGTGCGTATCGCCGAATTTGATGAGGCAGGAGCCTTCTGCGTGTTTGGAAACCGCACGCTCGATGGAAACGCGGCGCAGCTCATCGGGCTTGCGTTTGGATGGTCGCATATTGTTCCTGAAAACCTTGTGATTATGTCGAAGGCTAAAGAAGTCGTACCGGCCCTTCAACCCTAAAGCCGGAAACCTCGCAAGTCGATTTGACGGAAAGCACCGGCATTTCATAGACTCCGGCCTGAAAAATGGACGACACCCCCGTGACCGCCACCCTGCTCGGCGGCAAAAGCCAGTTGCAGCAACTCAATGAGCGATCGCGGACCATCCTGCGACGCATCGTGGAAAGCTATCTGGCGACCGGCGAACCCGTCGGCTCGCGGAACTTGTCGCGTGCGTTGCCGATGAGCCTGTCGCCGGCCTCGATCCGCAACGTCATGTCGGACCTCGAACAGCTCGGTCTTATTATTTCACCACATACATCCGCCGGACGCCTGCCGACGCAGCTCGGATTAAGGATGTTTGTCGATGGCTTGCTCGAAGTCGGCGACATCACGCCCGAAGAGCGCCGCCAGATTGAGACACAGATCGCCTACCGGCGCGGCAAGTCCGTCGATCAGCTCCTGAGCGAAGCTGGCGAATTGATCTCGGGGCTGTCGCATTGCGCCGGTGTCGTTCTCGCCGAAAAGCAGGTCGCGCGCCTGCGCCATATCGAATTCGTCCCGCTTGAACCCGGTCGCGGCCTCGTCGTCCTCGTCGATGAGGATCAGAACGTCGAAAACCGGATTATCGCGCTGCCTGAAGGTCTGCCGCCATCGGCGCTGCAAGAAGCCTCGAATTACCTGAACACGCATGTGCGCGGCATGACGTTGACCGGCGCCAAGGCCGAGCTTGAAAAATCGCTCAACGCCGCCAAGGCCGAACTCGATCAATTGACCCAGAAGGTCATCACCGCCGGGCTCGCCGAATGGTCGGGTGTCTCCGACGATCGCAAGAGCCTGATCGTGCGCGGCCAGGGCAATCTGTTGAAGGACGTCACCGCGGCGGAAGATCTCGAACGCATCCGCCGCTTGTTCGACGATTTCGAAGCCAAGCAGGATATCGTCGAACTGCTCGGCGCCTCCGACAAGGCCGACGGGGTCCGCATCTTTATCGGATCGGAGAACAAACTGTTCTCGATGTCGGGATCATCGTTGATCGTCGCCCCGTTCCGGGACGAAACCCGTCACGTCGTCGGCGTGCTGGGCGTTATAGGGCCAACGCGCCTCAACTATGCTCGTATTATTCCGATGGTCGATTACACCGCGAAACTTGTCAGCCGCCTCATTCCATGATGCACATCGACATGGCGGCGGGCATGGAACATTTCGACCGCCTTGATTTTTAAGCCATTGCAGCCGATATCCCGTCACCGTTCGCCTCCGCGTCGGATGGCCGTCAAACTCCCAAGAAGAGAAACATGAGCGACGACAAGAAGCCAATCGAAGAGCCGACATCCTCAATGCCTGAGCCGGACCTCGGCGAGGTCTCGATGGAACAGGTCAAAGCGATGATCGCCGCTCTGCAGGGCGAGATCGAAGCCAAGGACGTCGAGATTTCGACCAAGCAGGATCAATACCTACGTGCGGTCGCCGAAACCGAAAATGTCCGCCGCCGCCTCGAAAAAGAGAAAGAAGAGACTGCCAAGTACGCGATTTCGAAATTCGCCAAGGACATTCTGACCGTCGGCGACAATTTCCAGCGCGCCATCGCGGCCGTGCCGAAAGACGCTGTCGAGAACGATCCGGCGCTGAAAACGCTGCTTGATGGCGTCATGCTCGCCGAGCGGGACTATCGCGGCGTGCTCGAACGGCACGGCATCGTTGTCGTTGATCCGGTCGGCCAGCCGTTCAACCCGCATCATCATCAGGCGGTCATGGAGCAGGAGAACGCCGACGTTCCCGCCGGAACCGTGTTGCAGGTCTTCCAGGTCGGCTACCTGATCGATGATCGCTGCCTCCGGCCGGCGATGGTCGTGGTGTCCAGAGGCGGACCGAAGGCGGTTAAGCAAGATCCATCCGAGCCGCCAGCCGCTTAAACAGGGCGCGGCTCCAGCCAACGAAGGGTGGCGGCCACGCGCTGCGACCTCTTTTCGCGAGGGTCGCGTTCAATAAATCCTAAGAGTGTATCGGCGATCTAGCAGACACGATCGATGGCAACTATTTCTTGCAAATGGCCTGAAATCGAACGCCTTTACGTCCCACGACTTGAGCCGACACCGCGAAACAGGCCGGCTTCAAACGTGATTTCGGGAGAGCCGTTAAGCCGTTGCACGCTGAAAACAGCGCCTTATATAACGTTCGGTCACACCAATTTGAATCCTGGGGACCGGTGCTTTGAGCCCCTCGTGGGCGGGTACGCTGGATGCCTAACAGGGTCCACCCGGTCTGCCGCAACTGAGAAGGATTGACGAGAATGTCTAAAGTTATCGGGATTGACCTTGGCACGACAAACTCGTGCGTCGCCGTCATGGAAGGCGGCAAGCCGAAGGTTCTGGAGAATTCCGAGGGGGCGAATACGACGCCCTCCATCGTTGCATTTACCGCCGACGACGAGCGCCTCGTCGGCCTGCCGGCCAAGCGCCAGGCCGTTACCAATCCGACCAACACCTTCTTTGCGATCAAGCGCCTGATCGGTCGCCGGTTCGATGATCCGGAGATCGAAAAGGACCAGAAGATGGTCCCTTACAAGATCGTCAGAGGCGCCAACGGCGACGCCTGGGTTGAGAGCCACGGCAAACAGTATTCTCCGCAAGAGATTTCCGCCTTCATCCTTCAGAAAATGAAGGAAACCGCTGAAGCCAAACTCGGCGAGAAGGTCACGCAGGCCGTCATCACCGTCCCCGCGTACTTCAACGACGCCCAGCGCCAGGCGACCAAGGACGCCGGCAAGATCGCGGGCCTTGAAGTGCTGCGCATCATCAATGAGCCGACGGCGGCAGCACTCGCTTACGGCCTCGACAAGAAGAAAGAAGCCAAGACGATCGCGGTCTACGACCTTGGCGGCGGCACGTTCGACGTGTCGATCCTCGAAATCGGCGACGGCGTCTTCGAAGTGAAGTCGACGAACGGTGATACGCACCTCGGCGGCGAAGACTTCGACATGGTGCTGGTTGGCTATCTTGCCGACGAGTTCAAGAAAGAGCAGGGCATCGATCTCCGCTCCGACAAACTCGCCCTTCAGCGTCTCAAGGAAGCTGCCGAGAAAGCCAAGATCGAGCTTTCGAGCGCTGCGCAGACCGAAATCAACCTGCCGTTCATCACGGCCGACGCTTCGGGTCCGAAGCATTTGACGATGAAGCTGACGCGCGCCAAGCTCGAAAGCCTCGTCGACAGCCTCATCAGCCGCACCAAGGGTCCGTGCGAAAAGGCGATGAAGGATGCCGGTCTGAAAGCGGCCGAAATCGACGAAGTCGTTCTCGTCGGCGGCATGACCCGCATGCCGAAGGTTCAGGAAGTCGTCAAACAGCTCTTCGGCAAGGAGCCGCACAAGGGCGTCAACCCGGATGAAGTCGTTGCCGTCGGCGCGGCGATCCAGGGCGGCGTCTTGAAGGGCGAAGTCAAGGACGTCCTGTTGCTCGACGTCACCCCGCTGTCGCTCGGCATCGAGACGCTCGGCGGCGTGTTCACGCGCTTGATCGATCGCAACACGACGATCCCGACGAAGAAGAGCCAGACCTTCTCGACCGCCGAAGACAGCCAGAACGCCGTAACGATTCGCGTCTTCCAGGGCGAACGCGAAATGGCAGCCGACAACAAGATGCTCGGACAGTTCGACCTGCTCGGCATTCCGCCCGCTCCGCGCGGCGTGCCGCAGATCGAAGTCACCTTTGACATCGACGCCAACGGCATTGTGCACGTCTCGGCGAAGGACAAGGCGACGGGCAAAGAGCAGTCGATCCGCATTCAGGCTTCGGGCGGTCTGTCCGACGCCGACATCGACAAGATGGTCAAGGATGCCGAGTCGCACGCAGCCGAAGACAAGAAGCGGCGTGAACTCGTCGAACTTCGCAACCAGGCCGAGGCTCTCGTCCACGGCACGGAGAAGTCGCTGGCTGAGAACGAGTCGATCCCGGCCGTCTCCGCGATCAAGGGCGACGTCGAAAGCGCCATCACCGCGGCGAAAACCGCGATTGCCGGCGAAGATGCCGAGGCCATCCGTTCGGCGACAACGGCATTGACCCAGATTGCGATGAAGATCGGCGAAGCCGTCTACACCGCGAAGGGCGGTGCTGAAGGCGTCGAAGGTGGAGACGCCCCCACCGGCGAGAAATCCGCTGACGGCGACGATGTCGTCGATGCGGACTTCGAAGAAGTCAAAGACGATAAGAAGAAGTCGGCGTAACCGCTAATTCGTATTTCAGCGCCTCCGATCCAGTGCGGCAAGCCTGTTACAGGGACACCGCCGTCGGGTCGGAGGCGAAAGAATGTAGTTGTTTATGCGATTGCCGTCGCTTAGCCACTCTATTTTGCAAACAGGTCACATAGAACAGCGCACACATGGCCAAGCGCGACTACTATGAAGTTCTGGGCGTCAAGCGAACCGCCACGGAACAGGAAGTCAAATCCGCCTATCGCACCCTCGCGAAAGAATTTCATCCCGACCGCAACGCCGGCGACAAGGAAGCCGAGCGCCGCTTCAAGGAAGCCAACGAAGCCTACGAGGCTCTGAAGGATCCACAGAAGCGCGCCGCCTATGATCAGTTCGGTCACGCGGCATTTGAAGGCGGAATGGGTGGACGCGGCGGCCCCGGCGGTTTCGGGCCGGACTTCGCCTCGTCGATGTCCGATATTTTCGACGACCTGTTCGGTGAGTTCATGGGCGGCCGTCGCGGCGCCCAGGGTCGCGGGCGCTCCGGACGCGAAGCCGGTGCCGACCTCCGCTACAATCTCGAAATCGCACTCAGCGAAGCCTTCACCGGAAAGACCGCGCAGATCCGCGTTCCGGCCAGCGTCAGGTGCGAAACCTGCAGCGGCTCAGGCGCAAAGCCCGGCACCAAGCCGAAAGTCTGCGGCACCTGCGGCGGCATGGGCAAGGTCCGCGCCAGCCAAGGCTTCTTCACCATCGAACGCACCTGCCCGGCCTGCCAGGGACGCGGTGAAATCATCGACGATCCATGCGCCGATTGCAGTGGCGCAGGCCGCGTGCAGAAGGAACGGACGCTCTCGGTCAACATTCCGGCAGGCGTCGA
>DATLJG010000179.1:0-20071 GCA_035538995.1 Hyphomicrobium sp.
GCGGATCATGTTCGTTGCGCCGGGGCTTCCGAGCGGAATACCGGCGGTGATCAGGACGCCTTCGCGCGCCTTCACCAAGCCTTCCTCGAAGGCGATGCGGCACGCCTTGCGCACCATGTGCGAGAGATTTTCAGGATCGCCGGTCAGGATCGTTTGCACGCCCCAGACGAGCGACAAGCGCCGCGCCGTCGATTCAATCGGCGTCAGGCCGATGACCGGAATACCGGGACGTTCGCGCGTGACACGCAGCACGGTCGATCCGGTCGCCGTATAGCAAACGATGGCGCCGAGCTTCACCGTATCGGCAATGGCCGAAGCCGCGGCGGCGATGGCGTCGGCGCCGGTCGGCTGCGGCTCGGTCTGCGTTGCGTAAAGCATCGCTTCGTAAATGGGATCGTGCTCAACCTCGAAGGCGATCTTGTCCATCATCTGGATCGCCTCGACGGGATACTGTCCGACGGCGCTTTCCGCTGACAGCATGATGGCATCCGCGCCGTCGAAGACTGCATTCGCCACGTCGGAGACTTCGGCGCGCGTCGGCATCGGCGACGAAATCATGCTTTCCAGCATCTGCGTGGCGATGATGACGGGCTTGCCCGCTGCGCGCGCCATGCGCGTCATCTTCTTCTGGATACCCGGCACCTTCTCGACGGGCATCTCGACGCCGAGATCGCCGCGCGCCACCATGATGGCGTCGGACGCCGCGATGACGTCTTCGAGGTCGGCGACGGCCGACGGCTTCTCGATCTTCGCCAGGATCGCGGCGCGCGTGCCGATGAGGTTGCGAACTTCGTGGATATCTTCGGCACGCTGCACGAACGACAGCGCCACCCAATCGACACCGAGTTTCAGCGCATGAGCGAGGTCCGCCTTGTCTTTCTCGGTCAGCGGGCTGATCGGCAGCAGCGTGTCGGGCATCGAAATGCCCTTGCGGCTGGCCAGCATGCCGCCCGTCGTGACCTCGGCGTGGATCTGCACTTTCGACGTTTCGATGACGCGCATGCGGAGCTTGCCGTCGTCGAGCACCAGCATGTGCCCGGGCTCGATGGCTTCGAAAATCTGCGGATGGGGCAGATAAACGCGCTCGGCCGTGCCAAGCGTCTCATCGCGATCGAACTTGAAGATCGAGCCGGTTTTGACCTGAACCCGCCCCGTATCGAAATTGCCGATCCGGAACTTCGGCCCTTGCAGGTCGGCGAGAATGCCGATCGGATGGCGGTGGCGCGCCGCACAAGCACGAACGGTGTTGTAAAGCGTTTTGGACCCGTCGTGGGTCGAGTGGCTCATGTTGATGCGAAAAACGTCGACGCCCGCGATGAATAGACGTTCGACCATCTCCGGAGCTGCAGACGCGGGGCCAAGCGTTGCTACAATCTTGACCCGCCGTTGACGTCTCATTTCTCAGCTTTTCCTTGCTCCGGATCAGTCAGGCGGATGGTCCATTCCTTCGCCTCGCCGGTATCGACTTCAAAAAAACCCGTGCGCTTATATCCGCGTTTTTCGCAATCCTGAACCCCCCGGATCGCAAACGACTTATCAGTGGTGCACATGTCGCTTTTACCGCCCCATTCACCGCCGCGATCGTAATCGATGGCATGAACGTAAACGAAACGGCTCGGCAAAGCGCCCTTGAGAAGCGTCTCGCACGTTTGAGACGCGATATTCCACCATCCCTCGGTCGCCCAGCCGGTTTTATCCTGATAGCCGATGGCCACGCCAACCCGGCTTGAGGTCGCATTGCAGAGTTTGAGGTCGGCCTGGGCGGCATTCGCCAGGGCGAAGCAGCTCAGAGACAACAGAAAGGGATGCGCTACGGCACGCAAAAGGGACTGTCGCGACAAGAATGCCCTCCGTCTGCATGTGGCACATTTCGCGCGATGCCCGCCGCGCGCTGACGCCACCCCCCGGCCTACGGATCGATGAGAATGACCCGGAAATCGTTGACGTTCGTCTGCGTCGGACCGCACAGGATGAGGTCGTCGAGGGGCCGGAAAAAGCCCGTCGAGTCGTTGTTCTCCAGCATCCTGGCAGCATTGAGGTTTGCAGCGTTTGCCCGCTGTAAAGTATCTGCAAAAACCATCGCCCCCGCCGGATCGCCCGCGTTGCCGCCACCGCCGTCGATGCCGTCGGTGTCGCCGGCAAGCCCGGCAATTCCCGCAGCGCCGTCGAGCGCGATCGCCAGCCCGAGGGCATACTCCTGATTGGGACCGCCAGAGCCGTTGCCGCGCACGGTAACGGTCAGCTCGCCGCCCGACATGATGGCGAGTTTCTCGCCCCTTCGTTTGGCGTCGAGCGCCATTTCGGCGTGCTTGCGTGCAACCTCGCGCGCTTCGCCTTCGAGATCGTCGCCGAGAATGATGACGCGATAGCCAAGTTGGCTCGCGATGCCACCCGCCGTTTCAAGCGACGCTCGAGGCGCGGCGACGATTTTGTAGCTCGAGTTGGCGAGTTTCGAATCGCCCGCTTTCAGCGTTTCGTTTTGAGGATCTTCCAGCGCCTTGGCAATTTCCGCAGCCGGCGTGATGTTCCATTTCGCAAGAACTGCGCGTGCATCGGCGAGCGTCGAACGATCCGCGACCGTCGGACCCGAGCCGATCTCATCGGGATTGTCGCCGGGGACGTCCGAGATCGCCAGCGTCAGCAGCCGAGCCGGATAGACGGCCGCCGCCAGCTTGCCGCCCTTGATCTGCGAGATGTGCTTGCGCACGCAATTCATTTCCGAGATCGGCGCGCCGGATTTGAGAAGCTGTTTCGTCAGGGCTTGCTTGGCTTCGAAGCTGACGCCAGCGACAGGCGCCGCCCAGATCGCCGAGGCGCCGCCGGACAACAGGCAAAGCACGAGGTCGTTCGGCCCGGCGCTCTTCGCAAGCTCGATCGCGCGCTGGGCGCCGGTGACCGAGTTCGCATCCGGCACCGGATGACCGGCCTCCATGATCTCGATGATCTTCGTCGGCAGGCCAAAGCCGTGTCGCGTCGAAATCATCCCTGATATTTTGTCGGACTGGCCGGCCGCGATGTAGTGCTCTTCCGCCGCGACCGCCATCGCGGCCGAGCCTTTTCCCCCACCGATGACGATGATGCGGCCGCCTTCGGGAACCTGCGGCAGATGCGCCGGTAAGCATGATGACGGGTGGGCCGTGCTGTAGGCGGCTTCAAACAGCGCGCTCAATGTCTGGCGAACGCTGCCGTTCGTTCCGTCTGCCATAATCGCTTCCCTAGCCGGTCCCTTGTTGAATTGGGGTCTGGTTTGCGCAATCGCCTTCCCCCCGTCAAGGCTTCAGAGGCCGCAGGTTGCTGCCCAATCGGGCCGATCTGGGCAATGACGCGATTGCAGCCTATCTTTTGCCTGGAGCAGAATTTTTCGGTGTGGATGCACGCCAGGAGGCGACAATGAAGACCTTCGATTCCCAGACGACGCTCGAACTCGAGGCGGCGGCATTCCGTCGGCTCATCGAGCACCTGCGCACGCGCACGGACGTCCAGAACATCGATTTGATGAATCTCGCCGGGTTTTGCCGCAACTGCCTGTCCAATTGGATGGCCGAAGCCGCGTCGGAGAAGGGGCTCGAACTGAACAAGGATGAGGCCCGCGAGATCATCTACGGCATGCCGTACCGCGAGTGGCAGGCCAAGTATCAGAACGATGCGTCGCCCGAACAGCAGACCGCGTTCGAGAAATCCCGCCCGCAAGGTCATTAGCCCCAGATCGTCATCCCGGCGAAGGCCGGGATGACGTCAAGAAAAGCAACCGTTCGATACTAGGCCGCATGAGTCGGCGTGCGGCATAGGCAACGTCAAGCCGTTCGTCTGACATATCCATAGGAATTGTTTCGTTCATCGCCTTGCTGCGTCTGCATCGCCTCGATAGCTTCGGCTCAAACTTGAAAGCACCAAGGAGCATTCATGAGTACGCTTCAGGCATCGGCGCAAAATCAATTGCGCCAGTTCATTGAGCAGATCGAACGCCTCGAAGAGGAAAAGAAGCAGCTCGCAAGCGATATTCGAGACAAGTACACGGAAGCCAAGGCCGTCGGCTTCGACGTCAAGGCGCTTCGTCAGATCGTGCGGATGCGCAAGAAGACCAACGCCGAGCGTCAGGAAGAAGAAAGCATCCTGCAGGTTTATATGCACGCGCTGGGCATGCTCGACGAGCCGCCGTCACCTCATATCGCCGACGCCATGATCGCCGCCGAATAAATCGACGAGCGCCGCTCCAGAAAACGGCGCGTCAATTTCGAAACGAATGGGGCCGCACGGGCATTGTCCGTTGCGGTCCTGTTTTTTGCGCGTTCGATTGAATGAGGGGATGGCCGGTATGCAGCGCCGCCTGTCCCCATTCGGCGCTGGGGGCAAGCGGCGCTGACGCGACAGCCTTGCGGCTGCCATTGCGATGGCCGCGCGCGGAAAAGTGATGGCCTTTCCGCACAGCCAATGCTGGCAAGTTATCCGGCGACTGTGATAAGCACAAATCGTCATTTCTTGTTATGGGCATTAGACGAGCTGATGGTCCACGTTACTCTGAAGCAACTGCGGTACTTCGATGCCCTGGCGCGTGAGCAGCATTTCGGACGGGCCGCCGACGCCTGTTCCGTCACGCAGCCGGCGCTGTCGATGCAGATCCAGGACCTGGAGGCGTCTCTCGGCATCGCCCTGGTCGAGCGTACGCGCAGCGGCATCAAGCTGACGCCGAAGGGCGAAGAAATAGCGGCCCGCTCCCAGCGTTTGCTGAATGATGTCCGCAACCTCATCGATTATGCCCAGCACGCCGGCGGCATTCTGTCGGGCACGCTCCGGCTTGGCGTCATTCCCTCGATTGCGCCCTATCTTCTGCCGCCGCTTCTGCCGCTGCTGAAAGAGAAATACCCCGATCTCGAACTGCATGTCCGGGAAACGCAGACCCAACCGCTGACGGATGAGCTTGTCGAAGGCAAGCTCGACGTTTTGCTGCTGGCCCTGCCGATCAAGAATCCGGACGTCGAGACGATGTCCATCTTCGACGATCGCTTTTTGCTTGCAGTTCCGAAGTCGAAGAAGCTGTCCGGTCGCGTCCGCGCCACGAAGGACATGGTCGAGGGCGACCGTCTTCTCCTGCTCGAAGAAGGACACTGCTTGCGTGACCAGGCGCTGACCTATTGCAGCCTGAAACAGGTTGATGCCGTCAACACGTTCGGCGCGTCGAGCCTGTCGACGATCGTCGAAATGGTGTCGGCGGGGTTTGGAATTACACTGCTGCCGGAAATCTGCCTCGGTGTCGAAGGCCGTAGTCGTGAGATCAAGGTGATCCGCTTCGTCGATCCTGAGCCGTCGCGAGCGATCGGGCTGGCGTGGCGCCGTTCGAGCCCTCGGCGCGACGATTTCGAGGCTCTCTCGAAGCTCATTTCGGAAGCATGCCGGGCGTCGATAAAGCGCGGAGCCACCACCGTGCACCGGGAGACTTGAAGGCGGCTCTTGGGACGCCCGAGGCTTTATCGGGCGCTGGTCCGCACGGCACGGCTCGCGATGCCGGTTTCAGCCGTTTGAGGACGATCGAGTTCCTGCAAGGCTTCGAGATGCACGGCCTTGCCCTGGAACTGCTGCGCCCACATTTCTTCCGCGAGTTGCTTGCCCGGCCGGAACTTCATCGGTGCGACGCTGCCCGCATCGTCAAGCGCGTCGAGCGTCGCCGCAACATCGGGAGGCTGCAATGCAGCCAGCGGCGCATCGCGCAGTTCGGCGTTGTCGGTCATCGTTGGCGCCAACGGGAACGGCCGGTAGGCCATCTCCTCGGGATGATCTTCATCGAACGCCGGCGCTTCGGCCCATCCGTTGCCGAGGCTATCCGGGCTCATGTCGGTAAGTCCGGCAGCGGAGGGATCGAGGCTCGCGACCCGAGCCGTCGGTTGTGCAGGACGGGGTTGGCCTTTTTCCGCCAGGACTGCCGCCGCGAGCGCCTTCTGCGGCCGCACCGCCGGCTTCGGGCCGGAAACGAGTTCAGGTATTGGCGTGGAAGCAGCAGTGGCAACCAGTGCGTCGAGCTTGCTTCGATCGTAGTTGGCGAGCGTGAAACGCGATCCGCGATCGACGGTGTGCGGTGTGGTTACGAGCTGCGGCCGCTGAGTGGCGTTGTCAGGTGAGAATGAAACGGTACGCGCCGCCGCGAAAGGCTTTGGATCGAGTGCGGCAGGCCTGTCCGGCTCCGTGGTCAGGTTGACGTTGCGTCGCGCCGCGCCATCGCCGAGGGACGCAACCACCGACAGCCGCTTGCCCTTTCCGATCGGCGCGGATGCCACCATGGTGCGCGACGATCCTGGCTTTATGCGATCGCGGAAAAACTGCGCGACCTGGATCGACAGGCTATGAGCTTTGCTTTGCGCGATCTTGACATCGTTCGGCGTAATCGGCCGTCCGTCGTCTGGAACGTATTTGGTATGGCCGTTCGGAAAAAGCAGCGCCAACTCCATGCGCGGCATACGTGGCCACATGCGCACGCGAGAGGTATCGATGTGAACGAAAGGGATTCCCGAAGTCGGATAGTAGCCGACGCCGCCGCGCTCGCGGATCAACGCCGAGTAGCGCATTCTCTTCAGCGGAACGTCCGGGAACGTAATGTCGATGGCTTTGCCGGTGATGTGCTGGCTGAACTTGGCCTGGCCGCCGCGCGTCTTTCGCAGCATCTCGTTCGTGCCGGCCGAACGATAGCCGCAGATAATGTTGATGGGCTCTTTGGAACCGAGTTCCTCGTGCATTTCCCAGGCGAGATCGATGGTGTGCGGATCAATCTCCTTCACTTGGTTCTTGCGCCAATCGCGCATGATCCAATTGATCTTCTTCAGGGCCTCGGGAATGTATTTCCCGTCGCGCTTGTAGGTGATCGTCAGACGCTCGTGCGTGTGAATGTGATAGAGCGAAATCGTGCGCTCATGGGGATCGTTGGCAGCGACGATGTTGTCGGCATGCAGGCACGAGGCCGCGGCAAGCGCAGCGAGGCCAAAGATCACGCCTGAGCGGCGAAGCGGCACGCAAATTCCCCCGTCCCAACGCAAAAATTCCCCGAGCCCGACTGGGGCCGAAAATGCCCGGTCTGACTTGGTTAACCCCCGAACAGTTAACAGCCAGTAACGATGCGATGTGCGCATCTAACGACCGGGAGGGGGCGAGAAAAGGGCGGAGAGTGCTCGCAGGCGTCGAAAGCCAGCCGGCCGAGGACACCGGCCGGCTGCATCGTACTGAGAAGGCCAGGGACTAGAAACCGCCGCCCAGCACTTGCTCGAAGAAGTGGTTGAGTCCGCCGTCGTACTTTTTGCGGCCACGCCGCCGGCGATCATAGTCGTCATCGTCACTGTCGGCGAACCAGTTGTCGTTCCGCCGTCGGCTATCGGCATATTCGTCGAAACCGATGTCGTCCGGCGTAACCTTCGGCTCTTTGTTGATGTCGATCGCGTTCCAGCGGCCCTGGAGCGCCAGTGTGATGCGCTTCTCGTGGCCGTAGATATCACCGAAACTTTCGATCGTTCCGTCATCAGCGACATGCGCCGTGAAGTAGGTGATGTGCACGGGGATCGGACGATCGAGTTCGATGTGGTTTTCCTCGGGCCCGTTCAGCGCCAGTTTGTCGACGGTCGCCTTATCCCAGCCCTTGTCTTCATTGAGCAGGACTTCCGCCATCTGCACGGGATTTTGCACCCGCATGCAGCCGTGGCTGAAGGCCCGGACATCGGCTTTGAAAAGGCTCTTGCTCGGCGTGTCGTGCAGGTAGACCGCATGTGCGTTCGGGAACAGGAACTTGACGACGCCAAGCGCGTTCCGCCCGCCCGGCGGCTGGTAGACGTTGTAATAGCGAATATCGGAGCGATACCAGTTCAGGCTCGTCGGATTGATGCGACGGCCATTGCGTTCCATCACAAGCCCCTGACGGCGCAGCGGATTTCCGCCGGCTCTGAGACCTGGCAGCAGCTCTTTGATCTTGATGGAATCCGGCACATTCCAGCGCGGCTGGAAGACGACGGTGCGCATCATGTCCGAGAAGATCGGCGTCTGACGGTTGACGCTGCCGGTGACGATCCGCTGTTCGAAAATGACCTCGCCGTCCTTCACGATGCGGACTTTGAAGTCCGGAATGTTCACCGAGACGTAGAACTTGCCGAGGTCTTCCGGCATCCAGCGCCACTCTTCCATATTGGCGAGCAGCTTCCATTCGCTGATGTCGTTGCCGTTGAGCGCATGGCGCAAAGTCGAGGTGATCGACGTCGTGACAGGCGAGATGCCTTTCTTTTCCTTGTAGGCTTTGACGGCCTTCGCCAAGTCGTCGTCATAATAGGTGGCATCGGCGGGTTTGCCGCTGGCCGTCTCGGTTGGCGCCGGAACATCGAGCACTTTGCGGATCAGTGCGATCTGCGGATCGCTTTTGCCCGGCTTCAAAAGCGGCCCATCGGGAATTTTGATTGTATCGCCGTTCTCGCCAGACCGCAGAGCGATGAGCTTTTGCCGAAGCAATTCGAATTGCTTGCTCGTGGGCTGCAGCGATGTGAGATACGCGCCCTTATCCGTGGCTTTGGCCAACGCATTGATGACCGCATTTGGATCGAGGATTTGCGGCTTGCGATCGAGATAGCCCGAAAGCTGCTCGGTCGGATTGATGATCCGTCCACCGTGGGCGTCGCGTGCGTAGGCGAGGGCATCGAGCGACAGCCACGTCTCCGCGTGCGTGAGATCGTCGAGGGCATACTCGCCGGACGGCGCGGCCTTCAACTCGGGAATTTTATAATCGGAAGAGTTCAACCCCCAATTGTCCGCATCTTTGAGAGCCGAGATCAGATTTTTGGCATCGGCCGTATAGCCGTTCTTGTCGACCCACAGCGTCGCGCCCATGCGGGAGCCGTAGAACTGCTCCAATGCCGCGCGATCGGCGGCATCGGTTTTCACGAACTGCCTTTTGTTTTTGTCGAGGTAGCGTCCGACCGGCAGATAGACCAGCACGTCCGTCGCCGTGACTTTCGGCGTGACTGCGGCATCGGTCGTGGGCTCGGTCTGCGATGCCGGATTATGCACGGGCTCGGATTCGACAGCCGCAGGTTGCTGCGGCCGCATCGCCGTCTCCGTGCCGTCAACGGCCGAACTATCGGTTGCTGGGGCGGGATCTTCGGGGCTGGCCGCGTACAAATCCGAGATCAAACCAAAAGTCAGCATTAAGCTGACCGCCACTACCCGCGTCGCCCGCATTACGAAAATTACCTTCCACTCGCCCGTCCGAGACGGCGCATGTCGCTAACCGAAGTCAGTATATGGTTATCGATTTAACGATTAGCTAGCTGAATAGACCAATCTCTTTCCAATATCTGTGTTGCATGAAGCTATGGCGAAAGTGTTGCCGCCATGCTGCCGGCGAAGCTGCATCGAGATGATGACAGCCGGTCTCCGTCACATGCAACTCAGGCGAAAGTGCAAAAGCCCCGGATGCAGCCGAGGCTTTTGCGTCGAGGGCGAAGGGCTCGCTCTCGTTTTTAGGGCGGGCGCGCATAGCGCCCTGCCCAAAAGCAAGTGTGTGGTGGTGGGACGGAAGGCTCTCCAGCTGCGCGCGGCCGCCCCACCGCACCCGGGCGCACGCATTCCGATCCGCCAAACGGCGGAGCCGGAATCTAGTTTGGACGTGGCTCCAGCCCGTATTCCTGCATTTTCCGGTAGAGCGTCGAGCGTCCGATGTTGAGCCGCTTGGCGACTTCCGTCATGTGTCCGCGATAGCGACCGAGCGCCAGTCGGATCATGTCGGCTTCGATCGCTTCCAGCGAGCGGATCTCACCATCTTCGGCGACGGCCTGAATTCCGAGCGAGCTGCCGGAACTCGGAGACTTGATCTCGACCGTATTCGGCACCGTGTTTTCAGCGCCGATGAGCGCCGGTCCCGTGTAGGCGGGCTGCTTCTGCAGGACAGTCGGTGCGGCCGGAATTTCGGCTTCGAAACCATCCACGTGGGCGGCAATCTGCGGGAACTCGGCAAGGGTGAGTTCCGGTCCATCGGCGAGCACCACGGCCCGGAAGATAGTGTTTTCGAGCTGACGCACGTTGCCGGGCCATGAATAGGCCTGCAACAAGCTCATCGCACGGTCGGAAACGGCGGCGACCCGCTTGCCTTCTTCAGCAGCAAATCGCGCCGCGAAATGGCGCGCAAGCTCGGGAACATCCTCGATGCGTTCGCGCAGCGGCGGAACGAAGATCGGGAAGACGTTGAGACGGTAATAAAGATCCTCGCGGAACTTGCCGTCCTTCACCTGTTGGATCATGTCGCGGTTCGTGGCCGAGATCAGGCGGAAGTTGACCTTGACCGGCTTCTTGGAACCGATGGGATCGATCTCGCCTTCCTGCAGCGCCCTGAGCAGCTTCACCTGCGCATCGAGCGGCAACTCGCCGACCTCATCGAGGAAAAGCGTACCGCCATCGGCCTCTTGGAACTTGCCGATGCGCTTATCGACCGCGCCGGTGAACGAGCCCTTCTCGTGACCGAACAAAATGCTTTCGACGAGATTTTCCGGGATCGCGCCACAGTTGACCGTGATGAACGGCCGCCCGGCGCGTTCGCTTTCGCCCTGGATGGCGCGCGCGATCAGCTCCTTGCCGACGCCGCTTTCGCCTTCGATCAGGACCGGAATGTTGGACGCGGCGGCACGCTTGCCGAGCGAGATGACTCGCGTCATGGCATCGCCGCGCATCACGAGGTCGCCGAACGTCAGCGTCCCTTCGACCTTCTTCTTGATGCGGTTGATTTCACCGGCAAGCGCTTCGATTTTCAAGGCGCTCTTCATCGAGACTTCGAGACGTTCCGGCGACGCCGGCTTGACGACGAAATCGACGGCGCCGCGGCGCATCGCATTGATCGCCGTTTCGATAGACCCATGCGCCGTCTGCACGATGATCGGCGGGGTGCCGGCCATGTGGCCGACGCGATCGAGAACCGCCATGCCGTCGACACCGGGCATGACGAGATCAAGCAGAACGAGGGCGATCTGCTCGCGATCCTGGGCTTCGAGAATTTGAAGAGCTTGCTCACCCGAACCGCACGTCTTTGTCTCGAAGCCGAAACGCTTGATCGTTTCTTCGAGAATACGCCGTTGGGCAGGATCGTCATCGACGATCAAAACACGCTTGGACATGGGGCACGCAACTTTACATTTACTGATACGAAAGCCATCCGGGAGGCAGTGCCGCTGGATTGACCCAGCTTCTGACACTCGGTGACTGACAAATTACGCAACAGCCCCGACAGTGCCCGAGATGAGTAAATGGAACGTTGCTGTGTGACGCATTTTTTTATGGGCTTGCCGCCCACTGTCTCGCCTTGGGTCAAGCTGGGTTACGGGTGGTCAAGACGCCGCCTGACCGGCCGAGGGCTCGCGCGGCGTGGTCGAAACGCCATTTTTGATATGTTCGGTGGCTTGCGAACGGCGACGGAACAACCAAATTTGCTAGGCGCGGGAGGTGTGGTAAACGCTCGCGCCTCGCTTTCATTCCCAGAGCCGCGAAAGGAACCTGATGCGCCGCGAATCTCCTCGCAAATCGAGCACAATGGCGCGCACGGGCGCCGGTCGCGCAACCAAGACAAGCAAATTGGGCGCCATGCCCGAATGGGATCTTAGCGATCTCTATAAGGCGCCAGACGCGCCGGAAATTCAGCGCGATTTGAAGGTCGCCGCGAAGGAAGCCGCGCGCATTAAATCAGCCTATCAGGGTCGGCTGGCCGAACTTGCCAAGGACGGCGGCAAACTCGTCGTCGCGATCAAGGATTACGAGAAGCTGTCGGATCTGGCGGGCAAGCTCGGGTCGTATGCCGGGCTCTATTACGTCCTCGATCAGACGGACCCCGTGCGCGCCAAGTTCAACGGCGACGTCTCCGAGGCGCTGACCAAGCTCTACACCGATCTGATCTTCTTCGAACTCGAACTCAACCAGATCGACGACGAAACGCTCGACGCCGCCACGAAGCACAAAGCCCTCAAGCGCTACAAGCCTTGGCTTGACGATCTGCGCAAGGAGCGGCCGCACCAGCTCGACGAAAAGCTCGAAACGCTTTTCACCGAGAAATCCCAGACCAGCCGCGGCGCCTGGAATCGTCTTTTCAATGAAACCATGTCGTCGCTAAAATTCGACGTCAAAGGCGAGAAAGCGCCCCTCGGCCTCGAGTCGACGCTGAATTTGCTCTCCGATACCGACGAAAAGAAGCGCAAAGCCGCTTCCGAAGCCTTGAGCAAGGTTTTCAAAGCCAACCTGCCGCTCTTTACGCTCATCACCAACACGCTTGCGAAAGATAAGGAAATTTCCGACCGCTGGCGGAATTTCAAGGACGTCGCCGACAGCCGCAACCTCGCCAATCGCGTTGAAGGCCCCGTCGTCGATGCGCTGGTGTCGAGCGTTCGCGAAGCCTACCCGGTCCTCTCGCATCGCTATTATGCGATGAAGGCCAAGTGGCTCGGTAAGAAAAAGCTGGCGTCGTGGGATCGTAACGCGCCACTGCCTGACAAACCCGAGCGCACGATCGGATGGGCCGAGGCCGAGAAGATCGTGCTGAGAGCCTACGGCGACTTCGCACCGGAAATGGCGACGATTGCCAAAGAGTTCTTCGACAAAAATTGGATCGACGCGCCCGTGAAACCGGGCAAGGCGCCGGGGGCGTTTTCAGCGTCGACGGTGCCCTCGGTCCACCCGTATGTGATGATGAATTATCTCGGCAAGCCGCGCGATGTGATGACGCTGGCTCACGAGCTTGGACACGGCGTGCATCAGATGCTCGCCCGCGCCCAGGGCCCGCTTCTGGCGCCGACGCCTCTGACGCTCGCCGAGACCGCCTCGGTCTTCGGTGAAATGCTGACGTTCAAAGCCATTCTTGCCGAGACGAAGAACAAGCGCGAACGCAAGGCGATGATCGCGGCCAAGGTTGAGGATATGCTCAACACCGTCGTCCGCCAGATCGCGTTCTACACGTTCGAACGTAAAGTCCATGAGGAACGGCGGCAGGGCGAACTGACCTCAGACCGCATCAACGCCATCTGGATGGAGGTGCAGGCGGAAAGCTTCGGTCCGGCCATCGAACTCAAGCCCGGCTATGAAGTCTTCTGGACCTACATTCCGCACTTCATTCATTCGCCGTTCTACGTCTACGCCTATGCTTTCGGCGATTGCCTCGTAAATTCACTCTACGGACTCTATGCCGAGGCGCACCCGGGCTTTGTCGCGAAGTATTTCGATCTCTTGAAAGCCGGCGGCTCGAAGCACCATTCCGAGCTGCTCGCTCCGTTCGGCCTCGACGCCCGCGACCCCGAATTTTGGAAGAAGGGTCTGAAGGTCATCGAGGGCATGATCGATGAACTTGAAGCGATGGATTGAAGGCATATTCGGCACGCTCGGCGAAAAAAGCTGAGCAAGCGGGAAACGAATCCGGAAGCGACGCCTTGTCAAGGCGTCGCAGGGGTGGAGCGGCCTATTTTGCCGCTTCCCATAATCGGCTTACGGGAGTAGACACCCGCCACTTTGCTGCATTGCAGCTTCTCGACGGGTTGAGGCGCCTGAATGGCACAACCGCAAGCCTCCCTCCAGGCCGCAGAGTTCGGCGCGGGGGAAGGCCATGACAGCAAGAACTTCTGGGCTTTAGCGTTAGGCTCGGTCGGCGTCGTCTTCGGCGACATCGGCACAAGCCCGCTTTATGCTTTCAAAGAAGCGATAACGGCCGCGTCGCATAACGGCACCGTGGCGGAGGCGACGCTTGGCGTGTTGTCT
The DNA here is from genome assembly GCA_035538995.1 of Hyphomicrobium sp. Taxonomy (GTDB): domain Bacteria; phylum Pseudomonadota; class Alphaproteobacteria; order Rhizobiales; family Hyphomicrobiaceae; genus Hyphomicrobium_B. Next base: position 13,741 of record DATLJG010000179.1, read on the forward strand.
CTGATCTTCTGGAGCATGACCTGCGTCGTCACGTTCAAATACGTGCTCCTGCTGCTACGTGCCGACAATAACGGCGAGGGCGGCATGTTCGCTCTGATGGCTCTCGGCCAATCCGTCGCGCGGCGGAGTGCACCACTGCTCGGGGTTCTTGGCGTCGCAGGAGCGTCATTCTTTTACGGCGACGCCGTGATCACACCCGCGATCTCGGTGCTCTCCGCAGTTGAAGGTTTGACGCTGATTGCGCCGCAGTTCGAAGTGGCCGTTCTCCCCATCTCGGTGATCGTTCTGACTGGGCTGTTCTGGATGCAGTCTCGCGGCACGGATCGCGTCGCAAAATTTTTCGGCCCGGTCATGGTCGTCTGGTTCGCAGTGCTGGCGCTCGGCGGATTGCTGCACATCGCCGATAATCTTCACGTCCTGCTTGCGCTCAATCCGTACTACGCGGTCGAATTCATCTTCGACCACGGCGTCCTTGGCCTGACGGTCATGGGGCTCGTGTTTCTCGCTTGTACCGGCGCTGAAGCGCTCTATGCCGACCTTGGTCACTTCGGACGGAAACCGATCACCGTCTCGTGGCTCTATTTCGTGATGCCGGCACTGGTCCTCAATTATTTCGGGCAGGGCGCGCTCGTCATGAACGACGCAAGCGCCATCGAGAATCCCTTCTACCGCCTCTATCCGAGCTTCGCGCTTGTCCCGATGCTCATTCTCTCGACATTCGCCACCGTGATCGCGAGCCAGGCCGTAATCACGGGGGCATTCTCGCTGACGCGCCAGGCGATCCAGCTCGGCCTCGTTCCGCGCTTCGAGATCCGCCACACCTCCGAAAGCATGGCCGGCCAGATCTATATGCCGAGGGTCAATTGGCTGCTGTTCGTCGCTGTTTTGGTCGTCATCTTTGCGTTCAGGACGTCGTCCAATCTGGCGGCCGCCTACGGTATCTCGGTCACTGCGGCAATGGTCATCGATACGATGATGGCGTTCTTCGTCATCTGGCAGTGCTGGCGTTGGCCGTTGTGGCGAGTCGTAGCGATCGTCATCCCGCTTCTGCTGATCGAGCAGGCTTTCTTCGCTGCCAACACGCTTAAATTCCTGGAAGGCGGCTGGGTGCCGCTGGTCATCGCCGCTATGCTGGCGACGATCATGTTTACGTGGGTGAAGGGAACGCGCCTGCTAGCAAAGCTCACGAAACGCAACGAAGCCGACCTCGATTGGCTCGTGCGCAAACTCGAAGCCAAACCGCCCCATCGCGTTTCCGGAACCGCGGTCTTCCTCACCGGCGATCCTTATGCCGCGCCGACGTCTATGATGCACAACTTGAAGCACAACCGCATCATGCACGAGCGCAACATTCTCCTGTCGATCCGAACGGAAGAGACGCCGCGCGTCGCCAGACACGAGCGTATTACGGTCGAGCGCGTGTCCGACCATTTCATTCGCATCATCGCCCGCTATGGCTTCATGGAGACGCCGAGCGTTCCGAAAATTCTGGAGCATGCCCGGCGCAAGGACTGCAACATCGACATCGGTTCGACGTCGTTCTTCCTGTCCCGGCGATCCCTGCGCAAGACGCCGAAATCGGAGCTGCCGCGCTGGCAGGAGCGCTTGTTTATTTTCCTCGCCGCGAGTGCCGAGGATGCGACCACGTATTTCCAAATCCCGACCGACCGCGTCGTCGAAGTCGGAACCCAGGTCGCCATCTGACCCTCAAAGCCGCGAACTCAGCCGGGAAATGACGGGTTCGGCCGCTAAAGCGGTTCGAAAGGTCGCATAGGCTAAAGGTTCTGGCCTGCGACGACTTGAAGCTCGGCTGGTCTTAGGCTAACCAACCGGGCAGGGAAATTCGGAAATCACCATCTGGGAGACGCAACGTGAGTGTCGATACTTCGAAGGGCCACCCGGCCATGGACTATGCAGAGCATGAAAAAACCTATGCCGGGTTTCTTCGGTTCACGAAGATCGCCATCGTATGTTTGGTTGTTCTGCTCGCAGGCATGAAGATCTTCTTGGTCTGATGCTGGAAAGCCCGGGTCATCCAAGTGAATTCATGCAGGGCAGGCTCTCCACGGTCTGCCCTTTTTGATCTCGGCTTGGTGCCGGGACATCGCTTCAATTGGGCTGAGACATGGTCACGATAGCTGTCACCAGTGAATCGGCGGACGAACCGCGTGTCGCGGTTTCGCCCGATACGGTGAAGAAACTCACCGCCCTTGGCGCCAAGGTGCGGATCGAGTCCGGCGCCGGTGCGAAATCTCGCTTCTCCGACGATACCTATCGAGCGGCGGGTGCCGAGATTGTCACCCGGCCCGAAGCGCTATTCGGGTCTGACATCCTCTTGCTGGTGCGCCGCCCGATCATAGAGGACGTTGCGGCCTTGAAGCCCGGCGCCGTCGTCATCGGCATGATCGACCCCTACGGTGATCGCGGCGCCCTTGCGGCACTGGCCGGGACCGGCGCGACGCTCTTCTCGATGGAGTTCATGCCCCGTACGACACGCGCCCAATCGATGGACGTCCTGTCGAGCCAGGCCAATCTCGCCGGATACAAGGCCGTGATCGATGGCGCGGCGATGTTCGGCCAGGCGTTGCCGATGATGATGACGCCCGCCGGCACGGTGCCGGCCGCCAAGGCATTCATCATGGGCGTCGGCGTTGCCGGCCTGCAGGCGATCGCGACGGCGCGCCGCCTCGGTGCCCAGGTGACGGCGACGGACGTTCGGCCCGCAACAAAAGAGCAGGTGCAGTCGCTGGGCGCCAAGTTCATTGCCGTCGAGGACGATGAATTCAAGCAGGCGCAGACGGCGGCGGGTTACGCCAAGCAGATGAGCGCTGAATATCAGGCCAAGCAGGCCGAACTCATCGCGCAGCACGTCAAGAACCAGGATCTCATCATCACGACGGCGCTGATTCCCGGCCGCCCCGCGCCGAAACTCATTACCCGCGCTATGATCGAGAGTATGAAGCCCGGCTCCGTCATCGTCGATCTCGCGGCCGAGCGCGGCGGCAACACCGAGCTGACCGAGCCCGGCAAAACGATCGAGACACCGAACGGTGTCAGGATCTTCGCGCCGCTCAACCTCGCCGGCAGCATCGCCGTCAATGCTTCGAGCCTCTATGCGCGAAACCTGTTCGCCTTCCTCGAAACGATGATCGACAAAAATGAAAAGGCGCTGGCGATCAATTGGGATGACGATCTGATCAAGGGCACGCTCGTCGCCAAGGGCGGCGAGATCGTTCATCCGAACCTGCAAGCAGCAGGAAGCTAGACACGATCATCCTTATCTCTTTTCCCTTCCCCAGTGGGGAGGGGTCAGGGGTGAGGAGAAGACGCAAGAGAAATGTTTGATCCAATTGCGAGCCACTAACCTGGATACCGACATGTCGAATGAAACCGTTCGCCAAGCACCCCTATCCACTCCGTCAAAGGAAACCAGACCAATGGCCCGCGCAGTCCTCTTGGCCTTGACCGCCGCCATGTTCATGCCGACCGCAGCCTTTGCGGCTGAAGGCGGCGGCCACGTCAGCCCTTCGGTCTACGAATTCATGGTCTTCGTGATCGCCGTGTTCGTCGGATATTACGTCGTCTGGTCCGTCACACCGGCGCTGCACACGCCGCTGATGAGCGTCACGAACGCGATATCTTCCGTCATCGTCGTCGGCGCTTTGCTGGCCGTCGGTGTGTCTCTGACAGCATCCGATAGCGCCGTCGCCAAGATCTTCGGCTTTCTCGCGCTGACGATGGCGTCCGTGAATATCTTCGGTGGCTTCCTCGTCACCAATCGCATGCTCTCGATGTACAAAAAGAAGGACGCGCCGGTGAAGAAGGACGGCTGAGCCGAAGCCGTCTCTCGCAAGCCCGACGATTTGAAAAGCAGCACGAAGAACCAGGCCGGGGAACGATCCAAATGTCCGCAAATGTCGCCGCACTGTTCTATCTCGCCGCGGGCGTGCTCTTCATCCTTGCGTTGAGAGGTCTGTCGAGCCCGGCGACCTCCCGCCGCGGAAACCTGTTCGGCATGGTCGGCATGACCATCGCCATCCTGACGACGCTTGGGCTCGCGGCCCCGACAGCGACGTCGTGGATCCTGATCCTTCTCGGACTTGGCATCGGCGGCTTCATCGGCGCCAAGACGGCGCGCGAAATTCCGATGACGATGATGCCCGAGCTGATCGCGGCCTTCCACTCGCTGGTCGGCCTCGCGGCAGTTTTCGTGGCGGCGAGCGCTCTTTATGCGCCGTCCGCATTCGGAATTCTGTCTGATCCCGCCAATCCGGCGCTGGGCATCAAGGGCGGCAGCCTGTTCGAAATGGCGCTCGGCGTCGCCATCGGCGCCATCACCTTTACGGGCTCTGTGATCGCCTTCGCCAAGCTCTCGGGCCGCATGTCGGGTAAGCCGATCCTCCTGCCGATGCGCCACGCGATCAACGCCGCGCTGGGCCTGCTTCTGGTCTTCGTGATCTACAGCTTCATCCAATCGGCCGGCTCGGCGTGGCTGTTCTGGCTGATCGTCTTCCTGTCCCTGCTGATCGGCGTGCTGATCATCATCCCGATCGGTGGCGCCGACATGCCGGTCGTCATCTCGATGTTGAACTCCTATTCGGGATGGGCAGCGGCCGGCATCGGCTTCACGCTCGGCAACATCGCGCTCATCATTACCGGCGCGCTTGTCGGCTCATCGGGCGCCATTCTGTCCTACATCATGTGCAAGGGCATGAACCGGCAGTTCCTGTCGGTCATTGCAGGCGGCTTCGGCGGCGAGACGGCGGGAGCGGCTGCGGGCGGCGGTGAACAGAAGCCGGTCAAGCTCGGCTCGGCCGAGGACGCCGCCTACGTCCTGAAGAATGCCGCCAAGGTCATTATTGTGCCCGGCTACGGCATGGCCGTCGCCCAGGCGCAGCACGCCCTTCGCGAAATGGCCGATGCGCTGAAAAAGGCCGGCGTCGAAGTGAAATACGCGATCCACCCCGTCGCTGGCCGCATGCCGGGGCATATGAACGTCCTGCTGGCGGAAGCCAACGTGCCCTACGACGAGGTTTTCGAGCTCGAAGACATCAACAGCGAGTTCTCCCAGGCCGACGCCGTGTACGTCATTGGCGCCAACGACGTCGTCAATCCGGCGGCCGAAGAGGACAAGACTTCCCCGATCTACGGTATGCCGGTGCTCCAGGTCTGGAAGGCCGGAACGGTGTTCTTCAACAAGCGGTCGCTGGCTTCGGGTTATGCTGGCATAGACAACCCGGTATTCTACCGCGACAACACCGTCATGGTGCTCGGCGACGCCAAGAAAATGACGGAAGAGATCGTTAAAGCGCTCGCCCACTAGGGCGCGCGTCACCCCCATAGGGGCTCGTCGGCAACAGTTGGCCGTCGTTGCACCGTGATCGCCGCGCCCTTTGGCGCGACGGCCGTATCGGTCTGTTATAAGCGCACCAAACGGTGGTTGAGGTTTTGCGTGTTGGCTCCCGTCGGGACTTCGTCTTTTGAAAACGATATCGAACGCATCGAGATCCTCGCTGCGACGCCGGTCACGAACGCCGCGCTGCTCGAACGCAACCTGAACTACATCTACGAGTGTGCGGCGAACGCCCGGTTCGCCGATTATGATGTTGTCAGCATCGCTAGGGCGGCGCCTGCGCTGATGTACCGGCTCTTCGACCTGCGTGTCGGCTTGCGCGAAAAACTTTCCCATTACGAGATGCTCGGCCTAATGACGCCGGCCACCGTGCAGGGCTTCCGCGACGTCTTCCGGGTGCTGCGCTACGTCTCCGACATGCTCGGCGAAATCGCCAGCGGCCATCCCTACATGGGCGAGAGCAACTACCTGCTGCGCGGATTTACCGGCGACGAAAACAACACGCTGATCAACTACGCCTTCTATCGCGACGGCGCGCCGGTCGGCTTCCGCTCCGGTGACGTCATCCTCGTGCGCGGCCGCGCCCACAACAGCGCCGCCATCGCACGCATCGGAGATGTCGACAGCCAGTTCAGCCATATCGGCATCGTCCACATCGATGATGCCGGCGATCATTGGATGGTCGAAAGTTTGATCGAAGATGGCGCGATCATCAATCCCCTCGCCAAGGCCCTCGACCATAACATCGTCCGCGCCGTGCTTTATCGCAATCGCGACTCCGAGTTAGCCGCGCGGGCAGCCAAGTCGATTTTCGATTACGTCGCCTCATCGCGCGTGCGCGGCGGCAAGCGCATCCTTTACGATTTTTCGATGCGCGCCGACGACACCCGCAATCTCTTTTGCTCGAAGCTCGTCCGCCTGGCCTTTCAGCAGGCAAGCGGCGGCGCCTTTATGATGCCGACGTACCCGACGCGGATC
>DATLJG010000180.1:0-17037 GCA_035538995.1 Hyphomicrobium sp.
GGTGAACAGCGCGGCGAATGGTTCGCGCGTGTTCGCGGCGAAGGTCAGATGGCTGGTGTCGCACATGGCGCGGGCGAAGAAGCGTGAGTAGAGCAGGTGCAGAATCGCGTGCTCGATGCCGCCGATATACTGATCGACCGGGAGCCAGTAATGCGCGGCGTCTTTATCGACGGGCGTCTTGGCTTGCGGGGCGGTGAAGCGCACATAATACCACGATGAATCGACGAATGTATCCATCGTATCGGTTTCGCGCGTCGCCGGTCCGCCGCACGTTGGACAATTGACGTGCTTCCAGGTCGGATGGCGTTCGAGCGGATTGCCCGGTTTGTCGAAGGTCGCGTCCTCGGGGAGCGTCACCGGCAGATCTTTTTCCGGCACCGAGACGACACCGCACTTTTCGCAATGAATAACCGGGATCGGGCAGCCCCAGTAACGCTGGCGAGAGATGCCCCAGTCACGGAGACGGAAGTTGACTTTGCGTGCGCCCTGCGGACGGTTGGCGAGCTTTTGCTGTTCGAGGCGGTTGGCGATTTCCTCGAAGGCAGCCTTGGTCGTCAGGCCATCGATGAAGCGCGAATTGATCATCGTGCCGTCGTCGGCGTAGGCCTTGCCTTTGAGGTCGAATGCCTCTTGCTTTTCATCCGGCGGCAGAATGACGGGGACGATGGGGAGTTCGTAGCGGCGCGCGAAATCCATGTCGCGCTGATCGCCCGACGGGCAGCCGAAGATGGCGCCGGTGCCGTAGTCCATCAGAATAAAGTTTGCGACGTAGACGGGCAGCTGCCAGCTCTTGTCGAAGGGATGGACAGCGCGAATGCCGGTATCGAAGCCACGTTTTTCAGCGGCTTCGATTTCAGCGACGGATGTGCCCATGCGCCGGCAATCCTCGCAGAAGGCGGCGAGGTCCGGATTCTTTTCGGCGGCCGCCTTGGCCAGCGGATGGTCGGCGGCGACGGCGAGGAACGAGGCGCCGAAGATCGTGTCGGGGCGCGTCGTGTAGACTTCGAGTTCGGTAAAGCCTTTCGGCGTGGTGTCCTTGTCGAGGGCCCAGCGGATCAGCATGCCTTCGGAGCGGCCAATCCAGTTCGCCTGCATCAGACGGACTTTCTCCGGCCAGTTGACGAGCGTATCGAGGTCACTGAGCAGTTCGTCGGCGTAGTCGGTGATCTTGAAAAACCACTGCGTCAGTTCACGCTGTTCGACGAGCGCGCCTGAACGCCAGCCGCGGCCATCGATCACCTGCTCGTTGGCGAGCACGGTGTAATCGACCGGATCCCAGTTGACCTTCGAAGATTTGCGGTACGCCAAGCCCTTCTTGAGCAGATCGAGGAAGAGCTTCTGCTGGTGCTGGTAGTATTCCGGCGAGCAGGTTGCGATCTCGCGGGACCAGTCGAGCGACAGACCCATCGATTTGAGCTGGTCGCGCATCGTATCGATGTTGGCGTAGGTCCATTTGCCGGGATGGACCTTGCGTTCCATCGCAGCGTTTTCGGCGGGCATGCCGAATGCGTCCCAGCCCATCGGATGCAGGACGTTGAAGCCCTTGGCGCGCTTGTAGCGGGCGAACACGTCGCCCATCGCATAGTTGCGCACATGACCCATGTGGATGCGCCCCGAGGGATAGGGGAACATCTCAAGCACGTAGCATTTGGGCCGGTTGTGATCCTCGGAAGCGCGGAAAATCTGGTCTTTTTCCCAGATATGCTGCCAGTGACGTTCGCGGTCGGGTGCGTTGTAGCGTTCGGTGGCCATGGGCCCTGATCTTTCCGGGGATTTTGAATTGGTTAGCGCCCGTAATGAGCCTGAAAGGTCAGGAGGGTCAAGTCGTCGGCGCGTTGGCCACATATGTTGCAAAATCTTGATTTTTGCGACATATTATGGGAATGTGTCGTGGCTTGAGACATGTTCTATCGACATGTCGCAATTTTTGTATTTTTGCGACATGTCCGGGATCATATGTCGCCGCCAGCGACATGTCTGCGTGACGTGTCGTTCAAATCTGGATTTGACGACAGATGAAAGCCTTCGACCCTGAAAGCCCCTACAATGGCCTGCCTCAGCTACCGCCTCCTGGCGATCTGGAAACGAAGGCCGTTTTAAAGAAGTGCGCCTCGGTCCATGCGGCGTTGGCCGCTCTGAAAGAACGGGGCCGGCGTATCCCCGATCAGACCGTGCTCATCAACGCCATCCCGATCATGGAAGCCAAGGACAGCTCGGCGATTGAGAACATCGTCACGACGAGCGACGCGCTGTTTCGCGATGCGAGTTTGAAGGATGACAGCGATGCGGACCCGGCGACGAAGGAGGCGTCGCGCTATCGATCGGCGCTTCAGCTTGGCTTCAAGACATTGGCGCATCGGCCGATCACGACACGCACCGCCGTCGATATTTGTTCCGAGCTCAAGGGTGTCGATCTCGACGTGCGCAGCGTTCCAGGCACCAAGCTCAGAAATACCAATACGGGCGACGTTATTTATACGCCGCCCGAGGGTGAATTTCTACTGCGCGAGCTGCTTACAAACTGGGAGCGCTTCCTGAACGACGCGACGGACCTGGACCCTGTCGTGCGCATGGCCGTCGGACATTATCAATTCGAGGCGATTCATCCGTTCATTGACGGCAACGGCCGCACGGGCCGCGTCATCAACATTTTATTTCTCATCGAGCAGGGATTGCTCGACCTGCCGACGCTCTATCTCAGCCGCTATATTCTCGCGAACCGGGCCGATTACTATCGTCTGCTTCTCGACGTGACGACGAAGCAGGCATGGGAGCCGTGGATTCTCTATATGCTTGACGGCATCGAGAACACGGCGCGATGGACCGCGGAGAAAATCGGCGCGATTTACGATCTCATCAATGCGACGGTTGCTTATGTCCGGGACGCGGCACCCAAAATTTATACCCGCGAACTCGTCGATGTGCTTTTCACGCAGCCCTATAGCCGCATTCAAAATGTCGTCGAACGCGGGGTCGCGCACCGGCAAAAGGCGTCGCGAGATTTGAAGCATCTTGCCGCGATCGGCGTGCTGCGTGAGATCAAAGTCGGTCGCGAGAAACTCTTCCTGAATGTCAGATACGCAGCGCTTCTCAGCGGGGACGCGACGACGTTCGAGCCCTTTGCGAAGCTGCCGGAGACGACCTAAAAAACGGGCCGCATCTTGAATGCGGCCCGTCATAATGTCGGAATTCTAACGGTGCGTGATCAGCAGGTATGCGCAGATGCGCCTGCTTCGGCGACCGTCTGATCCTGGACGCCGCTGCCGCCCGAGACGCCGATTGCGCCGATGACAACGCCCTGCGAATCCTTCAACGGAATGCCGCCGGCGAAGATCATGACGCGGTCATGGTTGGAAACGTGAATGCCATAGAACTGATCGCCGGGCTGGCTGTTCTCCGCGAGTTCTTTCGTCGAGATGTTGAAAGCGCGCGCCGTGAAGGCCTTGTTGATCGCGATGTTGATCGAGCCGATCCAGGCTTTGTCCATGCGGATGTGGGAAATGAGGTTTGCTCCTTCATCGACCACCGCGATGTTCATGGGCTGTCCGATTTCGAGCGCCTTCTTTTCGGCGGCGTCGATGATGCGGCGGGCGTCAGCGAGCTTCAGCATGGGGACTCCTGTTTGCTAGGACATGGGTAAGCGGTGCAGATATATGTGCTCCCTCGCTCGCGGATCCATTGCGACACTTTTCCAGTGGCGGCCATAAGTCTATGGGAAACGGAAACAACCGAGGAATAGGCGTGACAAACGACGGCTACCACGAAACCGCGCCCGAAAGGTTAAGGCGTATCAGGGATGAAATCGCAGCGGCAGCGAAGGGTTCCAAACGTTCTGCGGCCGATGTCGAGCTGATTGCGGTGTCGAAATTGTTTGACGCCGACGCCGTGCGCCCGGTTCTGGAAGCCGGGCAAAGGGTCTTTGGCGAAAATCGCGTGCAAGAGGCCGAGCGCAAATGGCCGGGTCTTAAGAATGAGTTTGCCGATGTCGAGTTGCATCTCATCGGCCCGCTACAGTCGAACAAGACGCGCGATGCGGTCGCGCTGTTCGACGCTATTCACACGATCGATCGCGAGAAGATCGCGCGCGCGATCGCTGATGAAATGTCAAAGCAGCAACGCACACTGAAGCTTTTCGTCCAGGTCAATACGGGAGAGGAGCCGCAGAAGGCCGGTGTGATGCCGCGCGAGGCCAAGGCGTTTGTCGAACTCTGTCGTCGCGAGCTCAAACTTCCGCTCACTGGGCTGATGTGTATTCCGCCTGTCGATGAGGAGCCAGCGGTCCATTTCGCCTTTCTCGCGAAGCTCGCCAAGGAGCTGGGATTGAGCGGCCTCAGCATGGGCATGAGCGGCGATTTCGAAACTGCGATTGCGTTTGGCGCGACGCACGTTCGCATTGGATCAGCGATATTCGGGGATCGATTATAACGACATTGATCGAGAGCAGAGGTTTGATGGCTCACGAAAAATGCGTCGCTGTGCAATGCACTAGCCGCAGCGCGGGTGATTACCAGTAAAGTTTGAGATGGAGATAATCATCTCCTGATTGTCGGTGCTATCGAACCGGCGTGTGGGGGCGCAAAATTCCGATGACCGCATTTTTCTCACTCGAATCGAACGTTTTGTTGACTCGCCGCGGGCGCGCCCCCTAACTATTTCTCTCACGGCTAGGGGAAGTTCGTGAGGTTGGGGGCACATTGACCGACCAAGACCATCTCCAGGCGCCGACTTCCGCCGATCTCGTTGTCGTTTGCGTTTGTACGAAGGACCGCGGCGCCATGTTCCAGCGGTGCCTCGATGCTCTTCTGCATCAGGAGGTGCCAGGCGGTTCGTTCAAGCTGCAGCTGCTGATCGTCGATAATTCTGTGGACGGTGGCGAGCGGCAATCGGTGGCCGCAAAGCAAGGCGGGCCAATTCCGCTCACCTACATTCACGAAACGGCCGCCGGCATTCCCAACGCGCGCAATGCCGCTTTGGATGCGGCCGTCAATCTCGCTGCCAACTGGATCGTCTTCATCGATGACGATGAAATTGCTCCGCGCGGTTGGATCGCGCGACTGCACGCTTTGGCTTTACACCATAAGGCGGATGTCGTTTCCGGCAGGGTCGCGCAATTTTCGACCTCGGGCGAAGCGCAATCCGGCGCCGAGCAATGGAGCCCATCGCCGTCATTTGGGACGGCGCGCCTTCGTCGGACGTGTCCAACCAGCAATGTGATTTTTCGAGCCTCGCTTGTTGCGGGGACGTCTGCTTTGCGGTTCGACGAAACGATGCGCTTCGGAGGCAGTGACGTCGAATTTTTCATGCGCGCCGGACAAAGAGGGGCTCGCATCGTCCATGTCAAAGATGCGACAGTCTTCGAGGAGTATCCCGCCGAACGAAAGACGTTTTCCTACGCGTGCAAACGGGCCTTTCGCGTCGGAACGACCACTAATTACCGCTATTGCAAAAATTATGGGGTGCTTCCGGGTGGGGCACTGTTGGCCACGCGGGTTATCGCAAAAACGGGGACCGCGCTGGGCAGTACATTAGCCGGAGCGATCACCTATCCGTTCGCGCGAAATCTCGCGAAACGTCAACTCTACCGGGGCGCCCGATCCGCTGCGACGGCCTTCGGATTCGTAGGCCCACTATTTGGCATTACACCAGGCCGCTATTGGTGATCGTTGCCGCCAAATTTCCGCAGAGCTTTTCCCACCACAAATTTTCATCCTGCCGCATCAATCCTGATGCCCGGTGCTAGGCTCCTTCGCTGATTCGGAAGCGCATATCGTGCGTCGATGTGCAATTGAGGTTTCAGATGAGCGCGTCAGCCCAGAAAAACGATCCGATTGAAGCGCAGGCCAATGCAGCTGCGGCAGAAGCCGCGCGCGATACACGAGCGGAAGTTCTGGAGAAGGCGCAAGACGGCGCACGGGCCAAGACAGCGGTTTCCAAGCTTTCGAAAGCCGAGAAAGCTGCTGCGAGCGATGCGCGCAAGAAATGGCACGACTTTCAGGTCGAGGTCTGGATAACGCCTTTCAACTCGATCGAGTTCGGGCTCTGGAAGCGGGAGCGCAATCGCGGCAAGTCGCGTCAGTTCACGACGGACATGGATATCTTTGCGGAGATCGTCGAGAACGGCGAACGGACCGGTGTTCTTGGCTACCGCAGGGAGCTTTGGAAAGGCGCGACCGGAATGGACAAGCGCCTTGTCTTCAAACTCTTCTCCGAGACATTGAATTGGAAAGCCAGCATGGACATGATGCTCGGCCGTTCCGTGCAACAAACGCTCGGCGCCGGCGGCTTTCCGGTGACATCTTATTCGGTCAACACGAGCGACGATGATTTTATCGTCTATCTTGAGCGCTCGGCGAACAAGTGGCCGCTGATGCCAGAAGTCTTCTCATTCTTCCTCATGGAAGGCGGGGAGCCGAAATTTTATAAATTCCGGCGTGACTTCATCAATCTCGGCGGCGACTACACGCTCATCGATCAGCATGGCGAGCATGTCGGGCATCTCGACGGCGCCATTCTCACCATCGGCGGCAAATGGCGGTGCTCGGTGCGTGGCGATCACGCCGATCCGCGCCTCATCGCGATCATGAAGCTATTTGCGGGCATGATCGTTTTTAACGGGCAAGCGCGGCGGCACGTGAGATACCTGGCGCGCGAAATCCGCTACGGCAATCTGAAGCCTGACATTCAGCGGCAAGAAGCAGATCTCTATCTCAATCCGCGCCGCGTGCGCTGACGAGCTTGCAGGCATCGCGTGGCCCTGCCTGCAAGTTAGGCATCGCGGCTCTAAACTTTGCTGAAATTAGAGGCGGGTTGATGGGGCGCTCATGGCAACGTGAGCGCCTAACCGCTTGGCGCATCGCACTTTCAACGCCGAATCTGCGCTTGGCATAAATCTTGATCACTCTGCCTGCCGACTTCGCCATGGGTCCGTTTTTCGGGCTCTTTTCGTGGGTGAAGCGTAAAAAACAGGCAAGGGGGACAGGGTGGAACACGAGCAAGGCGCTGACGTCTTTTTCCTACTGATGGGTGCGATCCTCGTTTTTGCGATGCACGGAGGGTTCGCATTTCTCGAGGTCGGCACGGTTCGGCACAAGAACCAGGTCAATGCACTCGTCAAAATTCTCGTCGATTTCGCAATCTCGACGACCGTCTATTTCGCGATCGGATATACGCTGTCCTATGGCGTGAGCTTTTTCGCCTCGGCGCAACAGATCAGTGGCGGGTCCGGCTACGACCTCGTCCGTTTTTTCTTTCTCGCAACCTTCGCCGCCGCAGTGCCGGCGATCATTTCGGGCGGTATTGCCGAGCGCGCGCGGTTCGTGCCGCAGTGCGTGGCGACGGCCTTGTTGGTCGGGTTCGCCTATCCGCTGATTGAAGGCGTGGTGTGGAACAAGAATTTCGGCCTGCAGGACGGATTGTTCGCAGGCTTGCTCGGCGCGCCATTCAAGGATTTCGCAGGCTCCATCGTCGTGCATGCTTTCGGAGGCTGGGCGGCGCTGGGTGCGATCCTGCAGCTCGGAGCCCGCATCGGACGCTACGATCGCAGTCGCGCCATGAGCCCGCCGCCGTCGTCCATCCCTTGGCTGGCGATGGGATCCTGGCTGTTGTGCATCGGCTGGTTCGGCTTCAACGTCATGAGCGCTCAAAGTCTCCAGGCGATTTCGGGATTGGTGGCGATCAATTCGCTGATGGCGATGTGCGGGGGCATTCTCGCGGCACTCGTTGCGGGCCGTAACGATCCGGGCTTTGTGCATAACGGCGCGTTGGCCGGGCTTGTCGCCGTCTGCGCCGGTTCCGACGTCATGCATCCGATTGGCGCTTTCATCACCGGCGCGATTGCCGGCTGCTTGTTCGTCACGATGTTCCAGCTGTCGACGAACAAATGGCGGATCGACGACGTTCTCGGCGTCTGGGCGCTACACGGCCTGTGCGGATTGTGGGGTGGCATCGCCTGCGGAATTTTCGGTCTGACGGCGCTGGGCGGGCTCGGCGGCGTGACGTTGCAGTCGCAGCTTGTCGGGTCGGTGCTTGGCGCGGCGTTCGGCTTCGCAGCCGGAACGGTCATCTATTGGATCGTCGACGTGACGCTTGGATTGCGGCTGTCACCGGACGAGGAGCGGCGCGGCGCCGATCTCTCGATTCACAAAATTGGCGCCAATCCGGAAGACGACGTGCGGATGGGCCGTCTTTGATCGTTTTGAATGGACCGGCGGCCGATTGTTTTCGCCCGCCGGTTCGATTTCAATGGGCGTCTAGTAAACGGCCGGGACGTACATGTCGTCGGCTACCGGCGCGCGCAGATAATCGGGATTATGCACGCGCTCGGGCAACAACACGGGTGAGCGCGGAACCTCGTCGTAGGGAATCTGCGAGAGAAGATGGTGGATGCAATTTAGGCGTGCCCGCTTCTTGTCGTCGGCGTGCACGATCCGCCAGGGCGCCTCGGGAATATGCGTGCGTTCGAGCATCGCTTCCTTGGCTTTCGTGTAGGCTTCCCATCGGCGCCGGGATTCAAGATCCATCGGCGACAGCTTCCATTGCTTGATCGGATCGTGAATGCGCATCTGAAAGCGCAGATGCTGTTCGTCGTCCGAAATCGAGAACCAATACTTGATGAGCATGATGCCGGAGCGGACGAGCATCTTCTCAAACTCGGGAACGGTTCGGAAGAACTCTTCGACATCCGTGTCCGAGCAAAATCCCATCACACGCTCAACGCCGGCGCGGTTGTACCAGGAGCGATCGAACAGAACCATTTCGCCGCCGGCCGGCAAGTGCGGAACATAGCGCTGGAAGTACCACTGCGAGCGTTCGCGTTCGCTCGGCGCGGGCAGAGCGACGACGCGCACGACGCGCGGATTGAGGCGCTGCGTTATGCGCTTGATGACGCCACCTTTGCCAGCCGCATCGCGGCCTTCAAAAATAACGACGACTTTGAGTTTTTGATCGACGACCCAGTCTTGCAACTTGACGAGCTCACGTTGCAGCCGAAACAGCTCCTTGAAGTAGATTTGGCGATCGAGAAGATTGGCATGGCCGTTCAGCTCGCCGCCGTCGAGCAGACGATGCAAACGCTCATCGTCCATTTCCATTTCGAGTTCTTCATCGAAGCTGTCGGCGATCTCGGCTTCGATGCGCGCCGTCATGCTGGCGTGTTTGTCTTGCTCGTCGGTCGTCATCACCCGGTCCTATGGCTCGCGTGTCTATCGGCTATCCTCTCGCCACAGACACGCGAGCCTTATGACAGCCCGATGACAGTCGGAGCCTTTGAGCCGCTTTAGGGTTTCGCAACTTCAATTACACTGGCGGCGGATTGCGCTCGCTAAAGCCGGATTGATGCCAATAGGGATAAGGCTTCGTCGTTTCGCTGGCGGCGTCGAGCTTGGCGATTTGCTCGGCGGTGAGAGTCCATCCGATGGCGCCAAGATTGTCCGTCAGCTGCTTTTCGTTGCGCGCGCCAATGATGACGCTCGACACGGTCGGCCGGTGAAACAGCCAATTCAGCGCGATCTGGGGCACCGATTTGCCGGTTTCCTTGGAGATTTCGTCAAGCGCATCCATCACCGTGAACAGATATTCGTCGCTGACGGGCGGTCCTTTTTCGGCCGTCGTGTGCAGACGGCTTGTCTCGGGCAACGGCTGACCGCGACGGATTTTTCCGGTCAGGCGTCCCCATCCAAGCGGGCTCCAGACAATCGCGCCGATGCCTTGATCGAGTCCGAGCGGCATCAGTTCCCATTCGTAGTCGCGGCCGACGAGCGAATAGTATGTCTGGTTGGCGACATAGCGCGGGTAGCCGTAGCGGCCGGCAACAGCGAGCGATTTCATCAGGTGCCAGCCGGAAAAGTTCGAAACGCCGACGTAGAGGATCTTTCCGGCGCGGACCAACTGATCCAGCGTCGAGAGCACCTCTTCCGGTGGCGTCATGGCGTCGAAGCCGTGGATCTGGAAAATATCGATGTGATCCGTCTGCAGGCGTTTTAGGGCGTCATCGCATGTCTTCAGCAAATGAAAGCGCGAGGAACCGACATCGTTGGGATCGCTGCCGAAGCGAAAGGTCGCCTTGGTCGAAATCAGGACTTTGTCGCGGCGGCCTTTCAAGGCTTCGCCAAGAACCTCTTCCGATGCGCCGTTGGAATAAATGTCGGCGGTGTCAAACATCGTCACGCCGGCGTCGAGACAAAGATCAATCATGCGGCGTGCTTCTGCGACGTCCGTTGATCCCCAGGCTTTGAAGAATTCGCTCGTGCCGCCGAATGTCGCCGCGCCGAAGCTCAGAAGCGGCACGGTCAATCCTGACGCACCCAGTTGCCGATATTCCATTTTACGTGTCCCCGAATTGGAATTGGCCGATTTGGCGGCATCGGAATGCGAATGATCGCCACACTGAATCTGACAATAA
This sequence comes from Hyphomicrobium sp., assembly GCA_035538995.1. Taxonomy (GTDB): domain Bacteria; phylum Pseudomonadota; class Alphaproteobacteria; order Rhizobiales; family Hyphomicrobiaceae; genus Hyphomicrobium_B. The sequence continues at coordinate 10,400 of DATLJG010000180.1, forward strand.
GCGTCTATTTCGTAATTAAAAAACGATCACGCTTGGCCGAGTTTCATTCGCAATCTTCACAATTTTTTCGCTTATTGGTAGTGAACGGATCGTCTTGGCACAGACGAGCTTCATTTAAGTTCCTGAAAATTCAAAATAAATTTTTATACGCGCGTCAGTTGCACGAGCCGACGACGATATGTCGCGCGTCGAATCTCCTCTTGTTTCCGCCCCATTACGCCGCTGGATGCGCCCCGTTTGTGAAGACAAGTGAGGAGAGTAACAATGCGATTGAGCTTGTTCGCAATGGCGGCACTGCTGGCATTTGTAGTCGGCGTTCCGTCGGTCGAGGCTCATCCGTACAAAGGCTATAAAAGTCATCGGATTGAGCGTACGCATGCGAAATGGACTGGAAAGAAGCGGTATTCGAACCGTCACTATTCACAGCGCCGGGGGCACCGGTCTTCGCGGCATGCTTATCGGGGCCGTTCCTATAGCCGGTATGCCTCCCGCCATCATTCCTACGGCCGCTACGCTCACCGTAGGGTCTCTTCCCGGCACTATGCCCAGCGTAGCCACCACGGCCGGCGCTATGCGCGTGCAGGCGGCAGGCCGCGCGCCTGGTGCGGCTGGTGGATGCGTACGCAACTCGGCGGTGGACCGGAATACAATCTGGCTGCCAACTGGCGGCACTACGGTCGTCCCAGCGGTCCGCGGGTCGGCGCCGTGGTCGTTTGGCCCCATCACGTCGGCATGATCACGGGACGTGCAGCCAACGGTCAGTGGATCGTGAAGTCTGGCAACGACGGCAACGCCGTGCGCGAACGTGCGCGTTCGGTTGCCGGTGCCGTCTTCCGGATGGGCTGAGCCTCAATTTCGAGCGGACGGGCCGGGGACTCGGCCCGTCCGCTTTCTTTTCCGGCGGACATTCAGACGGCTGACCGGCGCGGGCCATTCAATTGCCTCAGGCCCATAACGGCGCCTACGTGCGCGGTAACCTTATCGAAACCCCCAGGCGTCAAGGTTACCGAAGCGGTTTTTCGGTTTTTTCCCGATCCCTAAATCCTTGCGCCGCACGGACTTTGTGCGGACGGGAGAGGAGCGGGTCTTCCGAAAAATTGCTCGAACGCACGAATTTCCGTGCTGCGTCAAAGAAGTACGTTCGCTGAGATGTCGCTTGATACGAGAGGGATCGATCCTCGGCGGCTGTTACCGCAGTCGTTGGAGGACCGGCTTCTAGGCTGGCTAGGCCGCTTTGGCGGAGCCTTGCTGCTTGCCTCGATGGTCGCGATTTGGGCGAGCCTCGTCTCCTGGTCGGTTCTCGACCCGAGCCTGACGCACACCACCGCCGTCGCCGCCCGCAATTTTGCTGGTCCCGTCGGGGCGATCATTTCGGATTTGATGTTCCAGACACTCGGCTTCGCGGCCGTTGTTGCGCTCATCGCGCCGTTTGTCTGGAGCCTGGAGTTGCTTCGTTCCGAGCGCGTCGAGGGCGGACGGTCGAAGCTCGGATTTTATCCGATTTCGGTTCTGACGATCGCTGGCGCGATTTCGGCGCTTCCGGTGTTCGACGGCTGGCCGCTGCGTCACGGTTATGGCGGGCTGCTCGGCGACGCGCTGCTGAGCCTGGTGGTCAAGATGTTCGGCTTCATCAATCAGGACCGCGCGACGTTGGCCGCCGGTCTGGTGCTGGCCGCTGCTGCCGCCCAAATGTCCGGGAAGGCGATGGGTTTCGAAGCCGAAGCCGTCGCGAAGGCACTGTGGACCTGGTTGCGTGCGGGCATGCGGCGTGCGGCGACCGCGTCGCGCGACGAGGCCATCCGAATTCCCGATGTCGCGACCCACAGCGTCAACGGATTGCGCGGCTGGTTTCGCAAGCGTCGGGATGCGGCTGGCGAAGATCAGTACGCATCCCTGGAATCGTTCGGCGCGCCGCAGCGTGCCTCGTCCAGTTTGAACCATGCACCGGATTCCCTTGGCGGCTACGCGCCAGCTCGGGAAAATGACGATGGCAGCGTTGACCGGCAGTTCGCGGCTCATACGCTCGCCATGCCGCCGGCACCGCGCGCCGTGGAACGTCCGCAGGCTTCCGACCGTGCTTCCGACTTGGATCTTGGAATCGAGGATCTGCCGCTCGAAGGTGAAGGCGATGTCGATTACGACTTCGACGAGAACATCGAGGATTCAAGCCGCGCCATTGCGGCGCGTTTCGCGCCGGCTTCGAGCAACATCGTGCCGCGTCCGCCAACCCCTGTCGCCCGCGGCACGCGCGCTGTCGAGGCAGCACCGCCGCCTCCGCCCCCCGTGGCGCCAGAAATCAAGCCCAAAGCCAAGAACGGTCTGCTCGGCGGTCTGCGCGAGCGGGCTGCGCCGCAATGGAAGCGGCCATCGCTGAATGTCTTCAAACGTCCCGGCGCGGCGAAGCCGCATGCGGAACTGTCCCAGACGGTGATGCGCGGCAACGCGCGGCTGCTTGAGGATGTTCTCGGTGATTTCGGCGTCAAGGGTGAGGTCAAGGATATCCGGCCCGGACCGGTCGTCACTCTGTATGAATTCGAGCCGTCACGCGGCACCAAGTCGTCCCGCATCATCGGGCTCGCGGAAGATATCGCGCGGACGATGAGTCTTGCGAGTGTGCGTGCCGCGGTCGTGCCGGGACGCAATGCGATCGGTCTCGAACTTCCGAATGCGCGGCGCGAAACCGTTTTGTTGCGCGAAATTCTGGAAGCACCGCCGTTCAAATCGGACGGGTTGGCGCTGCCGCTCGGCCTCGGCAAGTCGATCGGCGGCGAACCCGTCGTCGCGGATTTGGCGCGTATGCCGCATCTTCTCGTGGCGGGCACCACCGGTTCCGGCAAATCGGTCGGCATCAATGCGATGGTGCTGTCGTTGCTCTATCGGCATTCGCCCGAAGAATGCCGCATGCTGATGATCGATCCGAAGATGCTGGAGCTGTCGGTCTATAATGACATTCCGCATCTTTTGACGCCGGTCATCACCGATCCGCACAAGGCGGTCGCGGCGCTGAACTGGGCCGTGCGCGAAATGGAGGAGCGCTATAAGCAGATGGCGGCGCTCTCGGTTCGCAACATCGATGTTTTCAATAATCGCGTGCGCAACGCGAAGAAGCGCGGTGAAATTCTTTCGCGCCGCGTACAAACGGGCTTCGACAAATCCGGGCAGGCGCGTTTCGAAACGCAGACGATGGAACTCGATCCGTTGCCGCGCATCGTGCTGATCGTCGATGAATTCGCGGACCTGATGATCGTCGCCGGGCGCGAGGTCGAGGCATCGGTGCAGCGTCTCGCGCAAATGGCGCGTGCGGCCGGCATTCATTTGATCATGGCGACGCAGCGGCCGTCGGTGGACATCATCACCGGCACGATCAAGGCCAACTTCCCGACGCGGATCTCGTTCAAGGTCACGTCGAAAATCGACAGCCGCACGATTTTGAACGAGCAGGGGGCCGAGCAGCTCCTCGGCCAGGGCGACATGCTCTATTCAACGGGCGCTGGGCAATTCGTGCGCGTGCATGGCGCCTACGTTTCCGACGAGGAAGTCGTGGCGTTCGCCGATGCGCTGAGACAGGAAGCGTCGCCGGATTACGTTGAGGGAATTACCGACGCGCCGCCGCAATCGGAGTTTGCGCAGGGCGGGCAGGGAACGGGCGAACAGGATCTTTACGATCGCGCGGTCGCAATCGTCATGCGCGACGGCAAAGCCTCGACCAGCTACATTCAGCGGCGGCTTTCGATTGGCTACAACCGCGCCGCTGATCTCATCGAACGGATGGAGCGCGACGGCCTGATCTCGGCCGCCAACGGTGTCGGCAAACGCGAGATCCTTGTTCCACGTAGTGGCGCGGACGCTGCCGCGTAGGTTGTAGCGAACCGCTCACATCGGCGGACTCCGATGCTTGCGACTCACATTCGGAACGCATTACCCCTTAGGGAAGAGTGATTCGCCTAGTTCTGGACGCATTCTTTGCCGAAACGGTAATCTGCGATGGGAGCCCGGTGGGCTTCGGGGCTCTTGGGGGGCCCGCGCGATGGGGAGATATATGAGGGATTTCCGGCGCCTGTTGGCTGCTGCAGCGGTTGTGACGTTCGCATGGGGCGGTCATGCCTTCGGCCAGGATGCCGACGGCCCGGTGGATATGCTCACGAACAACCCGATCGTTCACAAGGAAAAGCCTGCGGTGAAGGGCTGGACCGGTGAGGTCGCGCCTGCGAATGCCGACGGCAGCGTCGTGCTCGACGCGCAGCAAACAAAAATCGTGCAAGACGTCAGCGCCTACTTTGAATCGTTGCAAAGCATGACGGGCGCGTTCGTGCAGATCGACGCCGCCAACAAACGGATGCGCGGCAAATTTTCCGTCATGCGGCCCGGACGGTTTCGTTTTGACTACGCGCGGCCGTCGCGCCAGATCATCGTCTCGGACGGTCAAAATCTGGCAATCCAGGATCTCGACCTGAATAACGAGGATCGCGTCTCGCTCGATCAGACGCCGTTCCGGCTGCTTCTGCGCAAGGATGTCGATCTGTTGCGCGATGCGAAGATCACTGAAGTCCAGCAGGCCGACGATCTGATCGTGCTGGGTTTGCAGGACAAGGACCCGAATGCTCCCGGCAAAATCAAGCTCTATCTGGCGACCAAGCCGAGCATGGAATTGAAAGAGTGGGTGACCACTGACGCCCAGGGTCAGGACACGCGGGTCGAGCTTTCGGGACTTCAGAAAGCCGACAATCTAGATGCAAATTTATTTAAGATTCAACCACTTGGGCCGAAACGATCGACGCCAAATTGAGGATTTTCTAGACGAATCATGGTGTTGCGGAAGTACCCCACGGCAATACGCAAGCTGTGGATATTGATAACCATGAGTTCACATTTTCGTGAAGGGCTCTCGAGGCCCCTATTGAATTCGTCCGCTTTGCGCTTAATTCAATCCCATGCAGGTGGCGTCACCCTGTATTCGGTAGTGCCCCCCGTCTAGCCGAAGACGCCACCTCTGGTATCGGTTTCCCTCCCGATGCCGAGCGCGATAAGCGCATAGCGCCCAGTCCCTCCCCCCGGGACTGGGCGCACTCGTTTCTGGGGTTTGTTGTCTTTCAGCGTCTTATTGCGCGGCGTGTGCTGCGCCCGGGGTTGCAAGAGCAGGTTTTGCCGACGCTGTGTTGGCTGTGCTCGCGGTTTGCAAAAGCAAGCGGTCGATTGCGAGCAAATCCTGCGTGATCGATCGCAGACGCTTCAAAATGTGTGATGAGAAGCGCTCAGCCAATTCAACATCGCTCTGCATGAGCTGATGCATTTTCTCGCGCGGCAGCCGCAGAGCCTTCACCTGATCCTTGGCGATAATCGTTGCGGGATGCACCACTTCCACGAGCATCGCGAGTTCGGAGATGAGCGCGCCTTCGGGCAGCAACTCCTCGCGCGTCGCGTCACCGGCATCCATGCGACGGGCGCACGTTCCAGACACGATGAGAATCGCGGCTTCTGCCAGTTGATCTTCCGCAACGATGGTGTCGCCGGGACGATAGACGATGCGCTCGGCCTGGTGAGCGATCTCGCTCAGCTGGCGCTGATTGAGGTCGCGAAAGAGCGGCAGCGACAAAAGAGGTTTAACGAGGGCGTCGATGGCCATCGGTCCATTCGCAGCAAGACAGATTTCGGTGGAACGCGACGCGATGCCGATTCATAGCGCGAATAGGCAACTTAGCTTTCCATACACGAGTCCTACGCCAGCTGAACGTTGATAAGCGTCTGCGGTGGCTGTGCCTGTGGATGGGTGTGAAGGATGCAACGCTTTAACGGCGCGCATCATGGTGCGAGCTTGTAGCCCCCGCTTTCGGTGATCAAAAGCTCGGCGTTCGACGGATCTTTTTCTATCTTCTGACGCAACCGATAGATGTGCGTTTCAAGCGTGTGCGTTGTGACGCCGGCATTATATCCCCAGACCTCGTGCAAGAGCACATCGCGGGAGACGACCTTGTCGCCCGATCGGTAGAGATATTTGAGGATCGAGGTTTCTTTTTCGGTTAGGCGGATTTTGCTGCCCGATTGATCGACGAGAAGTTTCGACGCGGGCTTGAACGTATAAGGCCCGATGGCGAAAACAGCGTCTTCGCTTTGCTCGTGCTGGCGAAGCTGCGCCCTGATGCGGGCAAGAAGCACGGCGAATTTGAATGGCTTCAGAACGTAGTCGTTGGCGCCTGCATCAAGCCCCAATATCTGATCGGCGTCCGAGGTGTTGCCGGTCAGCATGACAATCGGCGTTTTGTATCCGGACTTGCGTAGAAGTTTTACCGCTTCGCGCCCATCCATATCGGGCAGGCCGACGTCGAAGACAACGAGATCGAAGCGTCCGGTCTTGGCAGCTTCCATGCCTTTGCTCGCGGTGCCGGCTTCGAAAACCTCAAATTCATCGTGCAGGACGAGTTGATCCTTGAGAGAGGTGCGCAGATCGTCGTCGTCATCAACGAGGAGGACCTTTCGGGCCGTGCTCATGGAGAATGGCTCCAGTTTTCTTGGACAGTATTGCGGGCACCGAAGACTAGCATCAGGCGCGTGGGCAACATAGGCTTTGGTGGAAAACAGACAAGAGGATTGGGCGGTTCCCCATGCCGTCAAGACGGGTGATACAACGGCACAATCGGCCC